>JAEMQC010000042.1 GCA_022758985.1 Campylobacteraceae bacterium | reverse complement strand
GATGTTTTACCTTCTTTAAATGCGCCCGCAAGGTCGCTAGCGGCAAATGAAGTTGTCGCCAATGCTGCTACTGCAGCTATGCTTAGCATTTTTTTCATTACTTCTCCTTGTTTTTGAAAATGCACCGTATTATAGCTAAGTAAGGCTAATATTACATTTATGGTATATGCCTAAAAAATAGGCAAAAAATTACGATATATCTGTTTTTTAGTAGCCATCCTATATAATCCTGTTCTTTTTTTAGATAGTTACTACATATATTAAAGTCGGAAATAAAAATTGGATAATGAATTTGTAGCCTCTTCGCACGAGATGCAAGAGGTAAAAAAGCTCATATCTCTGGTTCGCGGGATAAATGTCAATACCGTAATAGTCGGGGATGTAGGCGTCGGTAAAAGTCTGTGCGCGAAGCTCATACTGCCAAACGCAATCGTTGTCTATGGGGACAAGCCTGAAGATGTATTAAAGGCGCTTAAAAATTTTGATGAGATTATCATCGAAAATTTTGAAAAGCTTCCAAATCCGGATTCTCTTTCGCTAGACGGCAAAAAAGTAGTTGCGACTTCCAGAAAAAAAATAAAAGAGAGTACGCTCGATAGAATATTCGGTATCAAGATAGAAATACCGCCTTTGTCGTCTAGGGCGGACGATATTCCCGTCCTTATTGACTCTTTTTTAGGCAAAATTCAAAAAGAGCTCGGAATAGACGGCGACGTCGACCTCTCGTCGGTTCCTATAGATCTCTCCGAAAACTGCCATAGCCTAAAGCGAGCCGTTTATCGTGCCTGCCTTTGCGGCTTTGTAGACGAAGATCAGCTTTGCTCTATTATGGAAGAGTATTTTTACAAACATATAGACGAAACGGACGATAACTATAAAAGGTTTTTGGAGATGTTTGACTTAGCCATAATAAACGCCAACCATAGAAAGTTCAAAAGCCAGCTCTTGATGTCTTACAAGATGGGAATAAACAGAAACACGCTAAGAAAAAAGATACTACAATTGGGCAAGAAACTAACCGATGAATAAGCAGCCAATTAACATAAACTACCAAAACTGGATTGAGTACGACTATAACCCGTTTTTCGTGTTTGGAAGCAAGGGCGAGCTTTTGACGTTAAACCAGCCCGCTCAATTTCTGATAAGCAAAGTCGACCCAAAAGCGCTGTATGAGCTTGCTACGCTTTACGCAAGCAGGGATTTCGGCTATAAAACGACCATTATAGATTTGAAGTTTGACGTTTTTAGTTTTTTTGCGCTCACGGTCGGATACGAGTCGGAAGACGAAATAGGCATCAAGCTCTACCAGACGCCGTATCTAGGTCCTAAAAAAATCATATCCATAAAAGAGTGCGAATTAACCAATATTTATCATATGCTTGATCTTTGCATAGCGACCGTTGCGCCGAGATTGAAGGCGGAATTCAAAAAAGACATCGACCCGGCTTTACCGGATTTCAAGCTCTCTCAAAACGAGTTTGTAAAGATTTTGACTAGAAGCTATGAGAGTTTTGAAGGTTCAAAAGAGATAACGACGGAACTAAAGCTAAAAACAGGCGAGTTTTTGCAGATATCGGGCAAAAGATTTCAGATTTTGAAGCTGAAAATTACCGGCGATATGCGGGCTACATCCAAAGATGCCCTTATCGAAGAGATGGGCTCAAATATTAATATATTTACAAGTTTTGATGAAAACGAAGCGGCATTAAACATACCGCTTATTTTATAAAGGATTTATTTTGTGCGGAATAGTCGGATATATAGGAAATAAAGAAGCTAAAAAAATACTGCTCGACGGGCTATGCGAGCTAGAATATAGAGGATACGACTCGGCCGGTATAGCCATCATGCAGCAAGGCGACGTATCACTTTTTAAGGCCGTGGGTAAGCTGGCAAATCTGGCTGCGGTTTCGGACGGCTTTGAGTCGAAAGGATTTGCTCTGGGCATAGGCCACACAAGATGGGCAACACACGGTAAGCCAACAGAAGCGAACGCACACCCGCACATAGGCGAAAACAGCTTCGTCGTACATAACGGTATTATAGAAAACTATGCTGCGATAAAAGAGGAGCTGATAAAAGAGGGTATAAATTTCTTAAGTCAGACGGATACCGAGGTTATAGGCCATCTTTTTGAAAAAAATCTAAAAAAGACGAACGACTCTTTGGAGGCGCTTAGACTTACCCAAGAGCAGCTGGAAGGCGCCTATGCCGTACTTATAATTACGAAGTTCGAGAACGAAAAAATATTTTTTATGAAAAAAGGCTCTCCGCCGCTTCTGATAGGTACGTCAAAAAATAACGACGAAATCTATTTCGCCTCTAGCGAATCGGTGCTCATAGGTCAGGCTGACGGCGCTATATTCCTAAAAGAAGACGATTACGGTTTTGTCAAAAAAGACGAGGTAAAGATTTTTAACCACGGCGAAGAAGTTGCTTTCCAGGTCAAAAAAATAGAGGGAACTAGGGCCGGAGCGCAAAAAGAGGGCTATAGATACTTTATGGAAAAAGAGATCTACGAGCAATCAGCTGTGCTTGTGGATACGATGATGGGTAGAGTTTCAAAAGATAGGATAGTTTTGGAGGAGCTTGCGGCTCTGGGCGATCTATCGCAGTTTAGAGAGATAAAAATATGCGCCTGCGGAACGAGCTATCACGCCGCAATAGCCGCAACGTATATGTTTGAGAGAAACTCTAAAATCAGGGCTTCTGCAGAGATCGCAAGTGAATTTAGATATAAAGAGCCGTTTTTGTCGAAAGATATGCTTTTTGTCGTCATATCTCAAAGCGGAGAGACGGCCGATACGTTGGAGGCGCTCAAAATAGCTAAAAATGCGGGACTAAAAACGCTTGCCGTCTGCAATGTCGACAACAGTACGATAGTCAGGGAGTCGGACGCCACGATACTTACGAGAGCGGGAATTGAAAAAGGGGTCGCCAGCACCAAAGCTTTTGCGACGCAGATGCTTGTATTTTGGATGCTCTCAATTGTGCTAGCCGAAAAAAAAGGCAGCATGTCGAATGAGGCTATAAAAAAAGAGATTGAGACGATTTTGAAGGCAAAAGATGCGGTAGTTGTAGAGCCTGCGATGCACGAAAGACTCAAGAGGCTCTCAAAAAGATATTTGCACGGTCACGGCTTTTTCTTTATAGGCAGGGATATATTCTATCCGCTTGCCCTAGAAGGCGCTTTAAAACTAAAAGAGATTACCTATTTGCACGCCGAGGGTTATCCTGCCGGAGAGATGAAGCATGGGCCGATAGCGCTTGCCGATAGCGAGCTATTTACGATAGCGCTTTTGCCTAAGACGCTTTTGTATGATAAGACAAAAAGTAACATCGAAGAACTTTCTGCAAGAGATTCTACTATAGTGGCTATCTCTCCTAGTGAATTTGATATCGCCGACGATTTTATCAAGACAAAAGTTTGGGATCATTATATGCTTGAATTTTTTGAGATGATGGTTGTTGTCCAGATTTTGTCACTTGAGGTGGCAGTTAGGCTTGGAAATGACGTAGATATGCCTAGAAATTTGGCAAAAAGCGTTACCGTAGAGTAAAGTATGTATTATTATGTTTAGTAATTTTGGAAGGTTCAACGATGAGCATTAAAAGAAAAATACTTTTGCGAATAAGTTTGGCTATGGCGATAGCCACTCTTCTTATCATCGCAATAGTTGCTTTCCACATAAGATACAGCACGATTGAGGCTGCAAAACAAAAAGCTACGTTAGTCTCGGAAATTACGAGAGATGCTTTGACTGCACACATGGTCAACGGCATTATGGATAAAAGAGACCTATTTCTTTCAAATATAGCCCATCTAAAAGGCGTTCAGCAGCTGCGCATTATAAGGGGCGAGACAGTTATTAAGCAGTTTGGCAAAACAAGAGAGAATGAGGGTGCGCAAGACCAAATAGATTTGGATGTTCTCAAAAGCGGCAAATCTGTAGAGGTGATGAGTGAAAACTTCATGGAGGCAAGGCTTAGGACTACGATTCCTTATATTGCAAATGCAAATATAGGCTCTCCAAACTGCATACAGTGCCATAATGCCAAAGAGGGCGAAGTACTGGGCGCCATTACGATGGAGTTTGACCTTGGTGAAATTAAGACCACTGGAATAGAGACAATTTTAAAAATTATTTTTGTCTCAATCGTATCGCTCGGCGTTGTTATATTGATGCTAAATAGATTTTTAAATCCATACCTTGATTTGTTCTCGCAGCTAGCAGAAAAAATAAAAGCGGCAGATAACGGCGACTACAGTCAGAGAATAGAGACCTCCCTAAAAGACGAAGCCGGAGACGCCGCAAAATGGTTTAACGATTTTATGCAAAAGCTGGAAGATACGTTTAAACGCATAGAGCAAAGCATAGGTATGTTCGTTAGCCGCAATAGGAATTTTAGAAAGCTTGACCCGCTCGAAGAGACTAGAAATGTCGTAGAAGAGCTATCCGAGATATATAAATTCAAAAGAACTATTGAAAACGACGCTCATAAAATGGACGTATACGACCGTATAACGACGCTGTTTAGCAAAAAATTCGGGATAGAAAATTTCACTATATATGAAGTAGATTCGGAAAAAAATATGCGAAGGGCGTTGGTTCAGCATGGGGAGCATAACTGCTGTTCGCTAGCTACGCTTGACAACTCCATGCTTTGTCGCTCAAATAGAATAGGCAAAGATGTGCTATCTGACGATTTTGATGGCGTATGTCCTCAAGCTACGATGTGCGGCGAAAAACCTTATATCTGTCTGCCTATATCTGTCGGGGGCAGGGTAACGCTCGTTATTAATATCGTTGCCGAGAGCGAAGAGGAAAAGAACAGGATAAAAACCATATTGCCTAGACTTCATAATTATCTTGGCGAAGCAACTTCTGTAATAGAGTCTAAAAAATTGATGGAGATGCTAAGAGAGTCATCCTTAAGAGATGCTATGACCGGGCTTTATAACAGAAGATTTTTGGAAGAGTATCTGACGAAGGCTATGCCGCAAGCTCTTAGGGCGAATAAAAAAGTCGGTATCTTGATGATAGATATGGACCACTTCAAGATGGTCAACGATACTTACGGACACGACATTGGTGATGCAATTCTCAAAAAACTATCGAAAACCATTGTCGACAATATTAGGGAGGCGGATCTTGCTGTTAGATACGGCGGCGAGGAATTTCTTGTGTTGATACACGACGTGAACGGCGAAAGCGATATATTGACGGTTGCGGAAAAGCTTAGAAGCAAAGTTATGGAGATGAAAGTCAAAGCTGGCAATGAAATGCTCCAAAAGACCGTGAGTATAGGCGTAGCCATGTTTCCGGATGATACTGATAGCGTGTGGAAATGTATCAAGTTTGCGGATATTGCTCTTTACAAGGCAAAAGAAAACGGTAGAAATAGAGTCGTTAGATTTACTGAAGACATGTGGGTGGACGATGGAACCGGATATTAAGATAACAAAAAAGGGAGCCCCAAAAAGAGACTCCCGGTAAATCGCAGCAAGTGCGTCTTATTAATGGCAGCCGCAACCACCACCAGAATGTCCGCCTCCCGAGCTGCAGGCGCTCGTCTTGCCGTCAAGGCCTATAGTCGGCTGTATAGAGTCGTTTGATACACCGCCCTCTTTGTTGATCTCTTCTATTTTTTCCCAAAGCGTCGCAGCGGCTTTTAGGAATCTTTTTGCACTCTCCGATGTCGGTGCATAGTATGTTATAGGTTTTCCTTCGTCTCCGCCTTTTCTTGTATCGACTTCGATAGGAATTTGTGCTAGTACGCCTGTTTTATACTCTTTTGCAAGCTCCTCGGCTGTTCCCTTGCCGAATATATCATACTCTTTACCGCTCTCAGGGCAGATAAACCCGCTCATGTTTTCAACTATTCCTCCAAGAGGTATATGCAGTTTTTCAAACATATCAAGGCTTCTTTTTGCGTCATCCAGCGCTACGGTCTGCGGCGTCGTTACGACCACTCCGCAAGTTACCGGTACGCTTTGCGCCAATGTTAGCTGCGCATCGCCGGTGCCCGGAGGCATATCTATGATTAGTGCGTCTAGTTCACCCCACTCTATGTCCGTTAGAAGCTGCTGGATTACTTTCATAATCATAGCCCCTCTCCAGATAAGAGATTGCCCCTCTTCCATTAGCATACCCATACTCATCACTTCGCATCCTAGAGCGTGCACCGGTTTTACCCTGTTTGCCACAACTTCAGGCTGTGCGCCTACTACGCCAAACATCCTAGGGATGTTTGGACCGTATATATCGGCGTCTAGTACGCCTATTTTTTTACCTTGCATTGCAAGAGCGATAGCCAGATTTGTAGTCGTAGTCGATTTTCCTACGCCCCCTTTGCCTGAGCTTATCATTATGAAATTTTTGATGTAAGGGGCTATATTTTTGCCCTTCGATGAGGTCTCTTTTGGAGCTTGCGGCTGATTGATTTTTAGTTCAAAATCGTTTACGCCTATAAGGGCAAGCTTGCTTTTGATGTCATCTCTTAGTATAGAGGCTATTTCGTCGGAACTCGCCGTTATCTCTATCTCTATGTGCGGCTTTTCGCCTACCTCTATATTTTTAACGAAACCGAAACTGACTATATCTTTCGTAAAGCCGGGATAGGCTACTTGCGCCAAGGCTGAGCGTATCTCTTCGATGCCTGTCATAAAAAATCCTTTCAATTTAATTTTTGATGGATTATACAGCTTGAAACTTTAACTAGGATTATTTTTATCTTAAATCTGGAGGGTGGATTTTTTTGATTGTGTAGAAGCTGCCGTCGCTTTGACGGCCTTTGGAAATTAAGCTCTATCTCTAATGTTTAGAGCAGATATGACTTCAGAGTATTTTTTTGCGTCTTTTCTTTTTAGATATCTCATAAGTCTTCTTCTTTGACCTACTAGTTTTAGTAGTCCGAGTCTTGAAGAGTGATCTTTTGCGTTAGCTTTAAGATGCTCCGTAAGATATGCGATTCTCTCTGTCAAAAGAGCTATTTGAACAGCTGGTGAACCGGTGTCTTTATCTGAATTCTGGAATTTAGCGATAAGTTCGCTTTTTTTTGCCGAATCCAAAGCCATGACTGACCTCCTGATTGGTTTAAATTTTTAGGAAAGCAAAATTATACAAAATATTTTCTTTTCCTACTTAAATCACACAAAAATAGTTTTGTTTAAACAGAGTAAAACTATAATAAAAGGTTAAACATAAAAATAAGCATTTGGAAAACTAAATATGTTGCTCACGAAAGCAAGCGAATATGCACTTTTGTCAATACTTTGCATAAGTGACAAGAAAGAACCGATTGATGTAGAGAACTTATCCGCAGGCCTTATGATATCAAGAAGTTTTTTGGCAAAAATACTCCAAAAACTTACAAAAGCCGGAATCCTAAGATCGTTCAAAGGGGTTAAAGGCGGCTTTATACTCGCAAAAGAGATTTCCGATATTACGATACTCGATATTATAAGGGCTGTCGAAGATAATCCGGCTACCGTTTTTGAATGTACGAGTGATAGCGGCGTATGCCCGAGTAACAGGATGGGCGCATGCAGTATTTGGCCTACTCTCAATAAACTGCAAGTAAGAATAGACGATTTTCTATCTCAAATCACCCTTCAAGATATTCTTTCAAGATGAGCATAGGGTTCAAAATTGGCTGAAGCTACGCCTAAAAACCTTCTTCAAAGAGCTATTCCGGCGCTAAAACTTATCGCAAAAGCAAAGCAGCTAACGATTGTTTTGCTTGTCGTCGCAATTATGGCGATTATTATCGTTCCGCTCCCGACCGTTGTACTGGACTTCTTTCTAACCGTTTCGATTGCGATTGCGGTGCTCATGATACTAATAGCGTTTTACACGCCAAGACCTACCGACCTTACGACTTTCCCGACTCTGCTTTTGATAGTGACCCTATATAGACTTGCTCTAAACGTCGCTACCACGAGGATGATTTTATCGGAGGGGCATAACGGTCCGGAGGCGGTCAGTCATATAGTGGCCGCATTCGGAAATTTCGTCGTCGGCGGTAACTTTGTTATTGGCACTATAGTTTTTACGATTTTGGTGCTCATAAACTTCATGGTTATCACAAAAGGTTCCGGCAGGGTCGCAGAAGTTGCGGCTAGATTTACGCTCGATGCTATGCCAGGTAAGCAGATGGCGATTGATGCTGACCTTAACGCCGGAATGATAGACGAGCCGGAAGCCAGAAGAAGGCGTCAAGAGATTGTCGCAGAGGCAAACTTCTACGGAGCGATGGACGGTGCTAGCAAGTTTATAAGCGGCGACGCCGTGGCTGGTATTATTATTACCGTCGTAAACATTATCGGCGGATTTTTGATAGGTGTTTTCCAGCATGATTTGACCGTGAAGGCCAGCGCTTCTACATATACGATTTTGACTATAGGAGATGGTCTTGTGGCGCAGCTGCCGGCGCTCATCATCTCTACGTCGGTCGGTATTATCATAACCAGAGCAACTAAGGCCGATTCAGAGAGCGCCGTATTTACGGAAAATATCGTAAACCAGCTAATACAAGACTATAAAGTCCTTCTTATCGTCGGCTCTATATTAATGATGTTCGCGATGATACCGGGGCTTCCTACATTCTCTCTCGGATTTGTTGGACTTTGCTTTTTGGGGCTTGGATATATGATGCTCAAAGAGAAGCACCCCGAGGTAATCGATAAGATTAAAAAAAGTTCAAAAAAACCTCAGATGAGGGCCGAAGAAGAGCTCGACTTGGCCGCCGCCACCGAGGCGCATAAAGCTACGGCAGCTATGAAGCCTCAAAAAAGTGCGGAAGAGATAAGAAAAGAGGAAGAAGAGGCTCTTGAGGATATACTAAAAGTAGAGCTCTTGGAGCTAAACGTGGGATACGGGCTTATTAGGCTTGCCGATGCAAATCAAGGCGGAGACCTCTTGGAGCGTATTAGGGGTATGAGGCGCAAAATTGCCCTTGATTACGGTTTTGTTATGCCGCAGGTGAGAATAAGGGATAACCTTCAACTTCCATCTAATAGTTATGAGGTAATGTTAAAGGGTGTCCCTATCGGTTCAGGGGAGATATATCCGGAGAAGTTTCTTGCTATGAATAGCGGTCTCGTAACGGAAGAGATAGCGGGTATCGCTACGAAGGAACCCGCATTCGGACTGGACGCCATATGGATTGAGCCGGAAGAGAAAGAGGATGCTCTGATGAAGGGGTATACGGTTGTGGATCCTTCTACGGTCGTGGCTACGCATATGTCGGAACTTGTCAAAAAGCATGCCGAAGAGCTTTTGACTCGCCAAGACGTTCTAAATTTGATAGAAAAGCTCAAAAAAGACTATCCGGCCGTTGTGGAGGACTGCCTCAAAGTCGCATCCATTGGAACCATTCAAAGAGTGCTTAAGCAGCTTCTGCACGAGAAGATTCCTATCAAAGATATGCTTACCATTATGGAATCGATATCAGATACGGCGGAGTATACAAAAAGCGTGGAGGTGCTCGTGGAGCAGGTGCGCGCCAGACTTGCAAGAGTTATTACTGGGCTATACAAGTCCGATGATGGCACCCTAAAACTGCTTACTTTCAACAATGAAACCGAACAGAGACTTCTGGATAAGACTAGAGATCAAAACGGAACCAGAAGTTTTCTCTTAAACGTAGGCGAGATAAACGCACTAGTAAACGACGTCAGCGACGCCGCAAAATCGGTACTTGAGAGAGGTGTGGCGCCTGTTATAATAGTCGTTGAGCCGATGATACGAAAATCACTCTCCGAGATATTCGAGAGGTTCGGCCTTGATATAGTGGTGCTCAGCCATGCCGAGATAGAGCCTACGGCAAAATTTGAAGTACTCGGCAGCGTGGCCGTTAACTTCCCATAAGGTGCTTGTTTGAAGATAAAAATGGCCGAACTTGTAGAGAGAACTGGAGTCCCGAAATCTACGATTTTGTACTACATCAAAGAGGGCTTACTGCCGCAGCCGGAGAGAATCAAACAAAACGTCTGCCTTTATGATGTCGAATACGTAGAGAGAATAAAGTTTATAAAGTTTTTGCAAAACAACTACGGAAAGAGTATTTCGGAGTTGAAAGCCGCTATTTGCTCTCACGGATACGACTTTTCACAGGGTTCAGATATTCTTATAGAATTTTTGGAGAAGCTCTCCGGCACGTCTGCCGATTCGGCAAAAATGGGGATAAAAGAGCTTTCTAAAAAAATAGGCATAAAAGAGAGCCTGATAACCGAGCTTGTCGACAAGAAAATAGTTATCCCAATAATAGACGGCGTATTTGACGATAAGGACGCAGAGATGATACTTCTTTATGATAGGCTAATCAAGGCCGGTTGGAGTATAGAGTTCTTTGAAAAATATGCTCAGATTGCCGCAGAGCTCGCACATTACAGTACACAAAAGGTTATGGAGATGAAAAAGAGGCTAAAAGAGGATGGCGATGTAAATAATGAAATGCACCATCTGATGTTTGAAGTACCGCTAAGCGTGCAGCCGTATATTATCAACAGGCTTGGCATGAAAGAGCATAAAAGAATGACACAGGAACAAGAGAGCAAAATTTGCAATAAAAAAAGTAAATAAAAATTTAAAGTTGACAAAAAAGATAGAGACCTCTGAATAAATAGAGATTTCATAAGAGC
>JAEMQC010000010.1 GCA_022758985.1 Campylobacteraceae bacterium | reverse complement strand
CTCGTTGCCGGCTTTGATAATATCCATCATATTTGTCGTTATGCTTATTCTATGGCAATATAGTTTGCCGCTATCTGATAGTTTGGATATATAAATTAGCGTTAAATCGTCGTCAACTTCTCCGACTCTAGATTCGAATTTGCGTATAAACTGTCTTAAAAGCATCGACTCCGCAAAGTCGGCGCCCATATTTTTCGAATAGGGTTGTCCGTTCAATTGTTCGCTCTCGTTTAGACCGTCGGAGTAGATAGCCAGCCTCTCTATTTCGTCAAGTGGCAGCGTGTCTATATTGCTGCCGGATAAAAACTGCATTATCGGTGGATTGCTTGTTTTTACGTAGCCTACTTTGCCGTTTTGCAAATATATAACTGGCGGCATACCGTAGTTTACTATCGATACGCTCTGGTTTTGCAGGTTAAAATCCAAAAAGAGCGCACAGAGAAGCTCATCTTCTAAAAGCTGCTTTTTTATGAAGTTGCAAAATGATTCGGTTATCGCCAAAAGAGTAAAATCATTGTGTTCAATCGCTTTTTCTATGCTATTGTTGATAAATGAGGTAGACTGAATGCTGGTTACAGATGCGCTAAGCCCCTTGCCCATAGCGTCTATGATATAAAAGAGATACCTATCATCGTCTATCTTTATGGCGCCAAACGTATCTCCGCTTAAGATATCGAGAGGTTTGTAGTATGAGTCGAAGAGCCAATCGTTCTTGAATAGATGCGATACCTGATCTTTAATAATTTTTTTCTGTTTTTTAAAGGCATCCTGCTGCTGTGTGTTGTGGTATCTCTCTTTGTATTTTAGAAGTTCTAGCTCTTGTTTTTTTGCTATTTCGTGCGCCGTAATATCGCTGACGGTAAGTATCTTTTTGACGTCGTGCAGCACCTCCGACTCGGAGAGCTCTAGTAAAAATATGGATTTTTTGCCTTTTATTTGTACTTTAAAGTCGTCGTTTGTAGATAATATATCAAATAACTCGGAATCGCTTGATGGAATTTCGTATCCGTCGTATCTCTCTAGTTTCGATATGAGCGAAAACTCTTCGTAAGGCTCGAATGTTTCGTTGAAAGAGTGGTTTGAGTGCTCTAGATTCAGATGCGTATCGAATATGGCGATCATATTTTTTTGGGCATCCATAATAGCTTTTATATAGGCAAGCCCCATTTTTAACTGCTCTTGGAGTTTGTATAGCTTTGTTTGGTTTTTTACTCTTATTATTATCTCTGTTTTGTCAAAAGATTTGGCAATAAAGTCTACGCCGCCAACTTCAAAGCCCTTTAGTTTTGTCTCTAGGTCATCAAAGGCGGTAAGAAATATAACCGGTATATCTTTGGTTTTTGGGTTGTATTTGAGGACTTTGCATACCTCAAAACCGTCCATTCCACTGCCCATTTGTATATCGAGCAATATCGTATCTACCGTAATATTTTGGAGTAGCTCAAGGGCTTCTTCGCCGCTAGACGCCGAAAATACCTCAAACCCCTCTTTTTTAAGTATCATCGTAAGTAGATGGACTATTGTTTTAGTGTCGTCTACAACCAATACCTTATCAGTCGTTCTTATATTTGTCGGCAGCAACTAGACCCCTTTTGTAGCTATTATGTAGCAAGCTTTTGATACAATTTTTTCATAAACTAGCTAAAAGGTATGTTTTATGGATTACGAAAAAGAAGAATTAAACTATTTGCTTCATACATACAAAAGAACTTATGTCAATTTTGTGGACGCAAAAGGCGCAAAACTATACGATGAAGAAGGCAAAGAGTATATAGATTTTATGTCCGGAATAGCCGTGAATTCGGTCGGTTACAAACATCCGGCGCTTGTAAAAGCCGTAAGTTCGGCGATAGACGGCGTGCACCATATATCCAATCTTTTTTATATAGATTCGCAAGTTCAGGCGGCAAAAAAGATACAAGAGCTTTGCGGAATGGATATTCGCGTGTTTTTTGGCAATAGCGGCGCAGAGGCGAACGATGGCGCTATCAAAATAGCCAGAAAGCATGGCGAGACGGCTTTTAAAACAAAAAAATACAAAGTCATCACTATCAAAAACTCGTTTCACGGGCGAACGATAACCACGCTAAAAGCGACGGCGCAAGATAGGTTTCACGACTTTTTCGGACCATACCCGGACGGCTTCGTGTATGCCGAAAATATCGAAGATGCGATAGCAAAAATAGATGACCATACGGCAGCCGTAATGCTTGAGCCTATCCAAGCCGAGGGCGGAGTCGCTGCGTTTGACAAGGCGGAGCTTAAAAAACTAAGAGCCGCCACAAAAGAAAAAGGCGCACTACTCATATTTGACGAGATACAAAGCGGCGTATTTAGAAGCGGGGAGTTTTTGGCGTCACAGGTGTATGAAATAGAACCGGATGTATTTACGCTTGCCAAAGGTCTTGCGGGTGGGGTGCCGATAGGCGCCGTATGTACGACGCTAAAAGATATATTCGTCCCAGGCGATCACGGGTCAACTTTCGGCGGAAACCCGCTATCTACGAAAGCCGCCGTTGCGGTGCTCGGAGTGCTTGAGGATGAATATAAAAGCGGTAGATTAAAGGCTGCAATAGATAGATTTGATGCGAATTTGGCGGCGGTCGTTGCGGATTTTCCGGATCTGTTTGAAAAAAGAGTCGGACTAGGGCTTCTAAGGGGTCTAAAGGCAAAAAGCGAAGATATTATGCAAAAGACTATCTCGGAAGGGTTTAAAGAGGGTGTCATAGTTATAAAGTCGGCTCAAAATACGGTCAGGTTTTTGCCTTCCATTACTATTACGATAGACGAGATAGACGAAGGTTTCAAAAGGCTTCGTGCGGCGCTTATCAGGCTATAGGCTTTTTATTTGAAATTTAGCGAATATTTTAACGAATGGCTCTACGGGGAAAACGGATATTACAGGGGTGTAGGGCAGGTCGGTAAAAAAGGAGATTTTCTGACATCTCCTAGCGTTTCGATGTTTTTTGCGGGAGCGCTTGCGAACAAGTTTGTATCGCTCGTGATGGAAGGGAAGCTCTCCAAAGATGCGATAATCTGCGAATTCGGCGCAAACTCGCTTTTTGCGGTTAAAGACTTCGCCTCTTTTTTGGCCGGACTCGCTCCGGATCTTTTAAAAACGGTTAAGTTTGTTATCGTCGAAAAACAGTTTGAGGCTGCCGAGTTTCAAAAAAAAGAGCTTGCAAAGGTTTTCGGCGATATTCGGTTTGATGTTGTGGAAAGCTTGGCCGGATATGAAGAGTGTGAAGCTTTTGTATACGCCAACGAAATATTTGATTCTTTTGGATGCGAGCTTATTATGAACGGTAAGACGGCTATCGTGGAGTCGCATAAAATAGAGTTTGCGGGTAACGACAACGACGTGCTTACAAAAGCAGCTAGGCTCGGTATCCAAAAAGGGGAACTCTCTATTGGATACGAGGAATTTGCCTCTATGCTTTACGGCTCTTTCAAAAAAAGCTATTTTGTTACGTTCGATTATGGGCAGGAGTATCCAAGAAACGATTTTTCTATCAGGGTCTACAAGGAACATAATACCCAGCCGCTTTTTGGGATAGACGACCTGACTCATTATTTTGGCTCCTGCGACATAACGTACGATGTAAACTTTTCGCATCTAAGAGAGGCTTTTGAGGGCGCTGGTTTTGATTGCCTGGAGTATAAAAATCAATCTTCCGCGCTTATAGATTTTGGGATAACAGATCTTCTGGAGCTTTATCTCCAAAAAGCAGACGAAGAGGCATATCTAAAAGAGGCCGCAAAAGTAAAGATGCTAATCGCTCCGAACGGTTTTGGCGAGAGATTTAAGATGATAAGTTTTAAAAAAGGGGTTTAAATGACGCTAGTTTTAAACGGGGAGAGTATTGATATAGCGGACGGTACGACTCTATCCCAGCTTATAACAAGCAAAGGGATAGAGGAAAAAGTGATGGCCGCCGCCGTTAATATGGAGATAGTCAAAAAAGAGGATTGGAAAACAAGGGTTTTAAAAGAGGGTGAAAAGGTAGAACTTCTTCAGTTTGTCGGAGGCGGGTAAATAAAAGCCGCAGCGACCGCATACTCTCCGTCGTGTGTGATGGAGAGGTGTATATGCTTGACGCCAAATATCGCCGCCGACCTTTCGCTAAGCAGCGCATATGGCGCTCCGCCGCTATTTTTTTCTATCGATATGTCATGAAATCCGAGGCTTGAAGATATTCCACATCCGAGCGCTTTTGAGACCGCCTCTTTTGCGGCCCATTTTGCGGCTATGCTTGAAATGGATTTTGAGCTCTCTATTTCGGATTGATTTAAAAACTTTTTCAAAAAGAGTTCGCCGTGTCTATCGGCGGCTCTTTTTATTCTCTCTACTTTGACTAAGTCTATGCCTATCAATCTATTGAACTACGAAGTTTGTGAAATATACGTTTTTGACGCGACCGTCTTTTAGACGTTCGTTGACTTTTTCCATAATCTCGTTTTTAACGCCCTCTTTGCCCTTGACATTCATGAGCTCTTCCGCCGTTTTGGAGGATACTACGGATATTATGATGTCGGTTACTATCGCTTTTTTGGCTAGCATCTCCGGAGACAGTTCCTGCGCATCCAGTTCGAGTGCGACCGAGAATTTTGCATATCTTGCGCCGCCTTCACTAACTAGGTTTACTATTATGTTGTCTACTGCAAACATCGGACCGGCTACGAGGTCGTCACCGTGTCCGCCCTTTTTCTTATCGGCCGCTTTTGTGGCATGTGCCTTCTCACCGCCCTCCTCTTCACCGCCCTTGAGCATCAAAAAAGCCAACGCACCACCTACGACGACTAGCAAAACAAGCACGACCGCCACTATGATAATTACGGTTTTGCCTTTTTTGGGCTGCTCCGCATCTTCTGCTTTTTCTTTCTCTTCAGCCATCTATACCCCTAAAAAAGTTACCTGCTAGTAAGCCCATTCATAACACCTAGGACTTCTTCCATCTTTTGATCGACCCTAGCTAACTCGTCGGTGAGTTGGTTCATCTCTTTTGCGTTATTGTTCAACGCATCAGAGTTATCTCCTATCGCCTGTACGACTACGCTTATTGTAGCATTAATTTCTGTTAAGCTTTTCTGAGTCCTCTCTGCAAGCTTTCTTACTTCATCGGCAACAACCGCAAATCCACGCCCGTGTTCGCCTGCTCTGGCAGCCTCTATCGCAGCGTTTAGCGCTAACAGGTTTGTCTGATCCGCTATATCGCTAATTACGGTTAGGATTCCTTTTACCTGTTCAGCATCAGAACTTAGTCTTGCTAGGTTGTCTGCTAGCTCGTTTTGTTTGTGGGAGGCATCCATTATTCTACTGCTAGTGCTCTCTACTATGTGACTGAGCTCTTTAAAGGTGGTCTGCTTTAATGTCTCTATCGCAGCGCTCAGCTCAGTCGCTTTTTGCTCTAGTATTTTTGCAGACTCTTTATTTTGTTTGTCAGCCTCTTGCAGTGCATCACCTAGAGAGTTCACCCCTTCTAGCATCTCTTTCATCTGTCCGCCGAGTTTGCTTGTGTCTATTTTGGCATTATAGTTTTTAAAACTATACTCTTTTAGCGTTTTATTTGATTTTTGAAGGCTATCTTCAATGCTATCTAGCATTTCATTAATTGTTTTTGCTAGCACTTTTATTTGAGGGGTATCAGACGTGGAGCCTGCCCTACAGTCATAGTATCCGCTTGCGACCTTTGAAGCTAGAAGCACCATCTCGCCGGTAACTTTCATATCTTGCTGAGTTTTATTGATGTATAGCTGGGCCGCTTTTTCCAGTTTTCTAAGAAGCTCCGATACCTTGTCGCTTCCCTCAACTTCCGGTAATGTGAGGACATTTCTCTTGCCGTTTATTAGTTCCGTTAACTGCTCTAAAAACTCTTCTAGTTTGTCAAGTTTTGAATTTCCAAAAAACATATACACCGCCTTATCTCATAGTTTTATAAAGCTCTTCGGCTTTTTTGATTTCGTCTCTGGTTGCCATTCTCCTGCAAGACATATACCCTCTTTTTGAGCCGCAGCTTATCATTGGATATACGGTCGCATATACCCAGTAGTATCCACCGCCTTTGACCGCATTTTTAACAAAACCGGTCCACACCTTACCAGCTTGCACCGTTTGCCAAAGGTCTCTAAAAGCAGCTTTTGGCATATCTGGATGTCTTACAATATTGTGAGGTTTGCCAAGTAGCTCCTCTCTTTTGTATCCCGCTATTTCGCAAAAGTCATTGTTTGCAAAGGTTATTATCCCTTTTTCGTCGGTTTCAGAAACCAGGAACGCATCCTCTGTCAGCGTATACTCCCTCTCCATTTAATTGTCCTCAAGTAGTTTTTTATTTCGTAGTGTAAATGAAACTATAAAACAGATAAAAATGTTCTTAAATAATGATAAAGCTGCTACTTTTGTTTGCCGAGTGGTAAATAACGGCTCCATATTTAACGGACATATGCTTCATTAGCATCTTTTGGATAGTCGGCTCAAATGATGGCAAAAACCATGCGTTATTGGACATTGCGATTATATATTTTGGTCTATCTTCGTAAATTTTTGCATTTGTAGCTTCATAGCATATTGCGTTCCTGAAACGTACCCCTTTTATGTCGAAATCGCTAGGTTTTTGTGCGGTTTTATAGTCTTCGGCGCCGTTAAAAAAGAGGTTATTGACTATTTTTGACATAAATTCCGGCAACGGGTTTACCTCGCCAAACGGTACGGCTACGACTTTGTCAAATATCCTCATCTGGCCGTTTTGAAACACATATGTAGAGTTATACACGGAGTTTGCCTCTAACTTTAGCGCCCCTGTTACTATCGTAATTTCGTAGCTTTTCTCTTTAAGTAGTTCTACTATTTCATCGGCTTTGTTCAAAAAGTACGGGAAGGCCGTCTCGGGCAGCACGACTACGTCATATCCGTCGCCTATAGCCGAGTCTATTTTTGCGATATTATCCTCAGTTATTTTTCTTTTAAACCTCTCGTCCCATTTTTGCTCTTGCCCTATGCTGGTCTGAACAAGCTCTATTTTGAGCTCAGGTATCTGCTTGTCGGCCGTAGATGCCGGAGATAGCGCGGCGGCAAAAAATAAAATTCCGGCTATTTTAATGATTTTTTTTGTCTTTACTACTATAGCGATACCGGTCAAAATAGCTAGAAATTCTAGTTTTGAAGCACCGAAATAGCTTTGGCTATAAAGCATTTCCGGTCTCATCCAGTCAAATCCGAGCGGCGCCAGATAGTCAAATGCGAAGCAGACAATTAAAATCCTAAGCCAAAAAAACCTCTCGGATAAAAAACCTATTAGCCAAAATAGCCCGCCGTAATAAAAAAAAGCTACGGTAAAAAAGAGCGGAGCAAGCCATATCATATCGTAGTAGTAAAGCGAGAAAGCTATCCAGTAAAACCATAGAAGTCCACTAAAAGAACCAAACCAGAAAAGCTCCTTTTTGTTTAGCCAAAAAAACCAAACAAGGCAGAGCGGCGCAAGAAGCGTAAAAAATAGCTTTGAATGAGCGCCCAGAGCTGTAAAAACAATCGGCGAAAATAGTATCAAAGCGGCCAAAAAGCCTTTTATAATGAGGCTTTTGTTAAAATCAAACCAACTCACTAAATTTTTTTTCAAAGGTAAAAACCCATGGAAGCTATCGTTCAAATTCTGCCTTTAGTTGTTTTATTTGGAATCATATATTTCCTTGTCATCAGACCTCAGCAAGTCCAAGCAAAAAAACACAAAGAGATGGTCGAGGCACTACAAAAAGGCGACAAGATAATTACTGCCGGCGGAATACACGCGGAAGTTGTTAAGAGTGAAGCTGATTTTATCAAAGTCAAAATAAATGACGAAGGCGCTACGGTCAAACTATCGAAAGATTTCGTAGCCAGAAAAATAGAAGACACAACTGCTGCATAATGAAAAAACCAAATCCTAGACTGTGGATTTTCGCAGTCACTACTTTTATCGGGGCGCTTATGTGCATCCCTTCCCTGACCGGCGCCGACTTCTTCGCAAAAGTAAAGCTCGGCCTCGACCTTCAAGGAGGCCTATATACGGCTCTTGGCGTAAAAACGGACGAGGCGGTAGAGGCCAAAGTAAAGGCTACTGCTCTAGGCTTTAAATACTATGCAGAAAAAAACGACATTCTGATAGATTCTTTGAAAATAGAAAATTCGAAGTTTAGTTTTACTCTTATAGATAAAGAGTCAAAATCAAAAATAAACGACTATTTTACTAAAGAAAACGGTATCTTGATTTCACAAAATGGCGATGTGGTGACGGTTTCACTCACGCCCGAGGAGATTAAGCTCGTTAAAGAGTTTGCCGTCAATCAAGCGGTGGAGACTATTCGAAACAGGCTTGACCTTTTTGGCCTTGCGGAACCTAGCGTCACAAAATCGGGTCTAGACAACATCATAGTCGAGCTTCCGGGCGTAAAAAGCCAAGCCGAAGAGCAAAGGGCCAGAGAGCTTATCGCCAAGACTGCGAAGTTGGAGCTGATGGAGGTCGCTGAAGGGCGTACTGATGCGTACGCAATGAGCGATTTGGAGCGCAAAGAGACCGGGGTGCGCGTGTTGCCTGATTATAAAAACCCTCAAATCTCTTATGTGGTAAAAGATATACCGGTTCTTGACGGCTCTATGCTAACTGATGCGAAAGTGGGATACGACAGCAATGGACAGCCTGCTATAGAGTTTAAGCTAAATTCGCAAGGAGCCTCGATATTCGGCGACTTTACGCAAAAAAGCGTCGGCAAAAGGCTGGCTATCGTGCTTGACGGCAAAGTCTACTCGGCCCCTTCTATAAAAGAGAGGATAGGCGGCGGAAGCGGGCAGATAACGGGACATTTTACGCCGGAAGAGGCGAGAGACCTTGCTATAGCGCTAAGATCCGGGGCGCTTCCCGCTAGCGTCGTGCTACTTGAAAAAAGAAGCGTCGGCCCGTCCCTGGGTGCGGACAGTATCCATGCGAGCCTTATGGCGTTTATTACCGGCGGTATATTGGTATTTGGATTTATGGTCGCTTATTACGGCGTAGCCGGAATGTTTGCTAATATCGCCCTTGTTTCCAATATCGCCCTTATTATTGCGGTCATGGCGATGTTTGGCGCAACCCTTACGCTTCCGGGTATGGCGGGGCTCGTGCTTACTATCGGTATGTCTGTGGATGCGAACGTTATCATAAACGAGCGTATCAGAGAGCTTCTAAGAGAAGGGGCGCCCATTAAAAAGGCCATTGAAGAGGGTTATAATAACGCTATGAGCGCCATCGTAGACTCGAATGTGACGGCGGTTATAGCCGCAGTAGCTATGTACGTGTATGGCACGGGGCCGATTAAGGGATTTGCGGTCGTTATGGCTGTTGGCGTACTTATTTCGATGTTGACTGCTATAGTCGGCACGCACGGGCTATTTGACGCATTTTTATCAAAAATAGAGAAAAGCAGGAATATACGCTTTTGGTTTGGTATGCCAAACAGCTACCTAAGAGGCGGTAAATAATGGAACTGTTTAATAACACCAAAACATACGATTTTATGGGGAAAAATAAGATTATTTTTTCCATTTCCGCCGTCGTGATGGCGTTTTGTATCTATTTTATGAGCGTACACGGCTTCAAGCTGGGTGTAGATTTTGCCGGCGGTACGGTGGTGCAACTAAAATACGACGCAAAACCGAATGCCGAAAAAATAAGAGAGCTTTTAAAGACAAGCGACTTTAAAAACGCTGAAATTCAGGAGTTTGGGAAAGAAAACGAGATACTTATCCGTTTTCAGACTACAAACCAGAGTATAACGAAAGACACCGGAGACGCTATATCTAAGCTGCTGGCCTCCACCGGAAAATTTGAGGTAAGAAGGGTAGAGATCATAGGTCCTAAAGTCGGGGATGAGCTGCGTCAAAAAGGTATGATGGCGATGCTCATCTCCTCTCTTGGAATTTTGTTTTACCTTGCGTTTAGGTTTGAGTGGAGATTTGGTCTTGCGGCGCTTCTTGGCGTCGTGCACGATGTCGCCATTACTGCCGGAGCCGTCGCTGTTGTAGGAGTTGATTTCGACCTTACGGTTCTTGCGGCGCTTCTTACTTTGATGGGTCACTCTATCAACGATACGATTATTATATTTGACCGTATCAGAGAGCATGTCAAGGAAGCAAAACCTGACGCTAACGGAAAATATAATTTTGCACAGATAATTAACGAAGCGATATCTAGAACGCTATCAAGAACCGTTTTGACGGTACTAACGCTTTTCTTTGTTATTTTGACGCTTTATCTATTCGGCGGCGAAATCATCAAAGGATTTGCGTTTACGATGCTCATAGGTACGATTATAGGAGCTTATAGCTCAATATTTAAAGCTTCGCCATTTCTGATTTGGTTTGGATACGATGTGGCAAAAGCCAAAGAAAAAGATGCTGAGAAGCTCAAAATCCAAATCGAAAAAGAGAAGATTAGAGCCGAATTTGAAAAAGGGACAGTTTGATTTATGAGCTACGATTTTAGGACAATAGAACAAAAATGGCAAAAAGAGTGGGCAGATACAAACGCTTTTGAGCCATCGGACGATACGAGCAAGCCGAAAAAATATATTCTCTCCATGTTTCCGTATCCTAGTGGGCGGATACATATGGGGCATGTGCGTAACTACACAATAGGTGACGCATTCGCAAGGCACTACCGAAAACTAGGCTTTAATGTCCTCCACCCGATAGGGTGGGATGCGTTTGGTCTGCCTGCGGAAAATGCGGCCATCAAGCACGGAGTACACCCTAAGAAGTGGACGTATGAAAATATAGACTATATGAGGGATGAGTTAAAGGGGTTAGGTCTCTCTTTTTCGGTAAAAAGGGATTTTGCTACTTGTGATGCGGAGTATACAAAGTTTGAACAGGGTTTTATCATAGATATGTGGGAGAAGGGGCTGATATATAGGAAAAGCGGCCTTCTCAACTGGCGTCCGCACGACCTTACCGTGCTAGCCAACGAGC
>JAEMQC010000069.1 GCA_022758985.1 Campylobacteraceae bacterium | reverse complement strand
TGCTTTACTGCATACTTTATAACACTATTTGACATTTTTTATTTATAATGTATTACTAAGCCTGCAATGATAACAATACTCTGTCAGTGTTTTATATTTTCATTTTTCTAATATCATAGAATAAAATTTTATTATAGAGCATTAAAAGTCATCTTATTGTTTAAGTATTTTATGATGTTATTTAATGTTAAAATATTCTCCGTATTAAAATTAAAAAAAATCTGGTTTTTTGCCGGACAAACTTAAGGAACAGAGCATGAGGAAAGACGAATTGTTTCCAGAAATTGAGGAAAAAGTAGAAGAGGCCGTTAAAAAGGGCGAACTTTCTAGAAGAGACGCACTAAAAGTATTGGCATTCGCATCAGGCGCTGCCATGATGGGCAATACTGAGCTTTTTGCTGAAGGAAACGAGACAAACGATAGTGATAAGAATGCAACTCCTAAGCTAAAAGCTGGGATGGATGCTAAGATAGTAATCGTCGGCGGGGGTTCGGCCGGTATTACTGTTGCGGCTAGACTTGTAAGAGCAGACGTAAAGCCTGAAAATATAACTCTTATAGAGCCAAGCGACAAACATATCTATCAGCCTGGACAAACTCTTGTTGCCGGCGGTATTAAAACTCTTGATCAGCTTATAAGAAATGAGGCTGATTATATTCCTGCCGGCGTTAAATGGGAAAAAGATAAGGCTGTTGAGTTTATGCCTGAGACAAACTCTCTAAAGCTTGCGAGTGGTAAAACTCTAACATACGACTATCTTGTAGTTGCCGCCGGGCTTCAGTATAACTTTGAAAAAATCAAAGGTCTAACTGCGGATATGATAGGCAAAGGCGATATTCACTCTATCTATGATCCAAAAGGCGCCGTGGCTATGTGGGATGCTATGCAAAAGCTAAAAGGCGGCACTTTACTCTTTACAAACCCTGCTACTCCTATCAAATGCGGCGGTGCTCCACAAAAAATTATGTATCTAACTGAAGACTATATGAGAAACTATAGCAACACTAGAAAAGATGCAAAAATAGAGTTCATGACTGCCGGCGGTAAATATTTCGGCGTTCCTGCTTATCATGACGCTGTTGTCGGTTTTGTAAAAGAAAAAGAGATTCTAACAAGCTTCAATCACAATCTTGTAGAGGTAAAACCGGCTGAGAAGATAGCTGTATTTGAGAAAAAAACAAAAGTAAAAGTGTTTGATAAAGACCTTGGTGAAGAGATTGAAGAGGAAAAAATCGAACTGGTAGAGAAGAAATATGACCTTTTGCATATTGTTCCTCCGATGAGTCCGGTTGCGGAAATCGTAAAAAGTCCATTTGTAAATAATAAAGGGTGGATGTTTGTGGATGAGCAAACTCTTCAAAGCAAAAAATTTCCTAACGTATTCGGTATAGGCGACCTTATAGGTACTCCGTTTGGTAAAACAGGCGGTTCTGTTAGAAAGCAAGCGCCTGTGCTTGTTCAAAATATGATAGCTCTTATGAACGGCAAAGAGATGGAAGGTAAATATAGCGGTTACACAGTTTGTCCGCTAATTACAAGAAGAGGCAGAGTAATGCTTGCGGAGTTTGGTTACGATAAAGCTCAAGTAGATGCAAAAGAGCCTATCACTAAAGCTATGGCAATGCCGAGCTTCCCACTAGATCCGGCACAAGAGAGATGGTTATGGTGGATATTCAAAGTATATCTTCTTCCTCCAATGTACTGGTATGGAATGCTAAGAGGTAGAGCGTAATTTTAAAAATTTGGCTTGTTTTATAGTGAGGGGAGGGGGCGCAGGTCTTCCTCCCCTTTTTTATGCTCTTGTTAATTTAAAGTTAAATCTAAATTCAAAAATAGCATAAAATTTATCTCTTTTTAAATTTACATTAACTATTATCACAGTTGTATAAGTAAAAAATAAAAACATATAAGTTTAGCTTTTGATTGTTCAGAAGTTAGCTATATGAAATGCTCACTAAGGGGTGCTTTATGGAACCGGTTCAAGACGCAAAGTCCTATAAACAAGAGTTTATGAAGAAGTGGACTCCATACTTTAAAAAAAGATACGGATTCTTCTTTATTATTTCTATTATTTCGTTAGTTATGCCTTTTATAAAAATCAACGGTAATCACATATTTCTACTATCTTTCGATAAAAAGCAGCTTCAGCTTTTAGGCGTTGCATTTGATATGCAAGAGTTTTATCTAATGCCTTTTCTTTTGATTATGCTTTTTATGTTTATATTCTTCTTAACTACTTTGGGGGGTAGGGTTTGGTGTGGCTGGTCCTGTCCGCAAACTATATTTAGAGTAATTTACAGAGACTTTATAGAGGGCTGGCTTCTTGGTATGCACTCTAGAAGAAATAAGCAAAAAAAAGTGGACAGCTCAAAGGTTGAAAATAAGGTTAAAAAAAGCATTGCTGTTTTGATATGGACTCTTCTTGCTTTTGTTGCGGCATCTAACTTTATGTGGTATTTTGTACCGCCGGAAGATTTTTTTGCATATATAACGAATCCTGCTGAGCATAAAGTGCTTATTGGCTTTGTAGTTATGATTACACTATTTTTGGTTTATGATGTCGTATGGCTTGCCGAAGATTTTTGTATCTACATATGTCCTTATGCAAGAATACAATCTGTTATGTATGATAATAATACGATTATGGAGATATATGACTACAAAAGAGGTGGAGCTATATATGACCCATCTGGCGCAAAAATAGCAGACAAACCGGCTGAGGGTGATTGCGTCGGCTGTATGGCTTGCGTCAACGTGTGCCCAACGCATATAGACATTAGAAAGGGTTTGCAACTTGAGTGTATAAATTGTCTAGAATGTGCCGATGCGTGTGCACCTGTCATGGCTAGCCTAGGTAAAGAAAATCTGATTAAGTGGACAAGCTATGAGGCTATGGAAACAGGTAAGACAAAAATTTTCAGATTTAGAATTCTTGCCTATATAGCGATTCTGACACTAGCATTTACTGCGCTATTGCTGCTTGGTTCTAAAAAAGAGCATATGCTTCTTAACATCAATAGATCATCGGAGCTTTATGCTATTAAAGATGCCGGTGTTGTCGAAAACCACTATAAATTCTTGTTCCAAAATACCGATTCAGTAGATCATACATACTATTTCGAGGTAGTTGGTAGAGATGATATAAAAATATCAAGACCTACGGAACCTTTCAAATTGAGTTCTGGCAGCAAAGTATATAAAGTTGTTGTTTTATATACAGATAAAGCGCTAGCAAACAACGATAGAAAGGACACGCCTATTCCGATTAAGATCAGAGCGTTTGCCGTAGACGATAAACAAAAGATAGTTGTAGAGCGTGATTCGGTATTCTTCTATCCATCTGCTGAGGTTTTGAAAGAGAAAGCAAATAGGTAGATATTGAAAAAAGTTTGGATACTTGGCGGCGGTATTGCGGGCGTAGAGGCTGCGATATCGCTAAGGCAAGAAGGTTTTGAGGTATCTTTAGTTTCAAATAGGGATTTTGTGTTTATACACCCAATTTCTATATGGATACCGACCAGGGAAAAAGAGTTTGAAGATGTATGCCTTTCTCTAGATGAGTTAGCTAATGTGCATGGCTTTGAACTTGTTATAGACGAGGTTGTGAAAATTGAAGCCTCAAAAAACAGCTTTACTCTAAAGAGTGCAGGCGAAGTTTTGTTTGATTATCTGATAGTTGCTCTTGGCGGTGAGAAGCTTTCGTATGATGGTGTGGAAAATACGATATCTATCTGCGGAAGACCAGAAGATTTGCTCAGAATTAGAGATAGAATAGACGAACTTCTATTTAAAGGCAGCGGCAAAATAGCTGCCGGATTTGCAGGTAACCCTGTGGATACCACTGGAGTTAGGGGTGTTCCTGCATTTGAATTTATATTCAATATTCATAATGTCCTCAAGAAAAAGAAAATAAGAGATAAATACGAATTACTCTTCTTTGCGCCGATGGAAACTCCCGGACAAAAACTTGGCACAAAAGCGGTTAAAGAATTCGGTAAGTTTTTTGGAAAACTGAAAATATCTACGCATTTTGGGAAGCAGATAGATAGATTTGAACAAAATAAAGTCGTATTTAATGACAAGACATTCATAGAGACTGACTTTACTATGTTTATTCCGGGTAGATGCGGGCCGTCGTTTTTACAAAAGTCCGATTTGCCTCTCAGCGATGCCGGGTTTATAAAGATAAACCATTATTGTCAGGTAGATGGTTTTGTCAATGTATTTGCAATAGGAGATATCGCTTCGCTTGACGGTCCGGATTGGAGAGTCAAACAGGGGCATGTTGCCGAGATTATGGCAAGAAATGCGGCTTTTAATATATTTAGTATTGAAAATAATAGCGATGCAAGAAGAAGCTATGTTGAGCAAATTAATTTGATATATATGGTGGACATGGGCAATTCCGCATCTTTAGTATATAGGGATTTCCAAAGAGAGCTTTTGGTGCCTATGCCTGTCGTTGGACATTGGATTAAAAAAGGGTGGGGCAGGTATTATAAACTAAGCAGGCTCAAGAAGATACCAAGGTTTCCAGGGGCTTAATTTAGTCTATATTCGATAGGTATAATAAGGGTTACTGCTTTGTGCGGCTTTGGCATATCGGCAGCCGCTTCCTCTATAGTCTGAATTGAACTTTTATCTAAATAAGAATAACCGGACGACTTCACTATTCTTATATCTTCCACCACACCGTTTGGATTTAATTTAAAAGATATGGATGATACGCCCTCAGCGCCCATTTTTATTGCTATATTCGGATATCTCTTATATTTTGAAATTAACTCTCTTATTTTTGCTATATTTAATTTTACATACTCTTTATTCTCGTCCATAGCCTCTTGCCTAAAAGCTGGAGATTCTTTTGTTTCCTGATGTGCTATCTGATTTTGGGCAAAGTCGCTTTTTTGTTGTGTATTCTGCTGCGAGGTAGTGTTTGGCTCTATTTGTTTGTGTGTCGCCACGTATTCTTCTGTCTTTGCTAACGGTAACTGTTTTGTTGCACTGCTTTGCTTTTTTGGTTTGCTAATGCTATTTTCTGTTCTTTGAGATTGAGCCATTTGAGGTTCGCTAGGTGGTTCGCATATACGAATCTGTGTTAATTTCGGACTATCAGAAGTATTTGTTTTTGTAACCGAAGTATAAGCCGTTAGTGCCGCAGCAATGCAGCCTGCGTATAGTACAGATGAGAACGTAAAAGATTTGTATAGGTTATTTCTCATTTACCGTAGTAACGATAGATATTTTTTCTATGTTGCGCTCTTTAAGTGCGTCTATTACATCGACAAAAGACTGGAACTTAGAGTTTTTGTCGCTTTTTACTATTATCTGGTCGTTTTTATTGACGCTTGCCAGCTTTTGACGCATTGTATTTTTATCTACGAATTCGTTTTGATAGTATATTTTCCCGTCCTCCTTTATAACTATCTCTATTGATTTTAGCTTTATCTCTTGTTTGGTTGAGCCTTTCGGCAAATCTACCGGGATAAGCCCCTGCGCCACAAAGGTTGCCACAGTGAGCACTATTGTAAGCAATACGAGCATGACGTCTATAAATGGAACTACGTTTATAGAGTCGAATTTTTTAATTTTTGCCATATGTTTTTTCCCACTTCGCAACTATCGTTTCGGCTTTTCTTGCAAGTAGGTTGTATATGACTATCGAAGGTATTGCCACCAAAAGACCAGCGGCGGTCGCTATAAGAGTATATGATAAGCTCTGCATAATGGTTTTTGAATCGACTATTCCAGTTTCTCCGAGAGATGCAAAAGTAAGCATAATTCCAAGGACCGTTCCAAGAAGCCCGACATATACAGAGTTTGCAGCTATCGTAGAGATGATAGTTAGGTTTTTTGTAACGTCTATTTCTAGATCATGTATTGTGTTGTAGTCGGATATGTTTATATCTCTATAGTGTAGCCATCTTTCTATTCCGAGCCAGACCGAGATAAAGCTAAGTAGCCCCAAAAAACCTAGTATCCCATACTCTATGAATAACTTTAGACCTTCTTGCATCTTTTCTCTCTAATTTTTTAATATTTATTTTGACGGCGATAATACTAAAATACCACTAAAAACACTACTTTAATTAATAAAATATAAGAAAATAACACATAGTGATAAGCTAAACTAATTTTATAATTTAGTTAAAATAGAGTTTAACAATTTTGTAAAGCCCATCAAACAATAATGAAATAAGACATAAATTGTCGGCTATCTACTATACTATAACTACATAATAGTATGCTTCGTTTGTTAAATAAATGTTAATTTTTTCTTGATTTAATTCAAATTTTAAGCAAGATTACAGATTTGAGCTAATACAATTTGTACGCTTTTGTAAAGGGCAATGTTTACAAGGTTCTTCGAGCCTTAAATTTTATAGGAGGACTGTGTATGCAAAATAACGCTACACTAAGCTACGATTACTCGGTAGCTAAGCAATTTATGCTTATCGCTATCGTGCTCGGTTTTGTCGGCATGTTGGTAGGCGTAATTTTGGCTTTCCAGCTAGCTTTTCCGGTTCTTAGCAATCTAGGAGATGAATATCTCACATTCGGAAGACTAAGACCGCTACATACAAATGCCGTTATTTACGGTTTTACTATTCCTGGTGTTTTCTCAACATTTTTCTATGTTGCGCAGAGAACTCTTAAAGTTTCACTTGCTGAAAGTAAATTTCTAAATACTGTTGCGAAACTTATGGTTCCGCTATATGTATTGATTTTGGCTTTGGCTGTTGCTTCATTCCTAACCGGTACTACTACTTCAAAAGAGTACGCAGAACTTGAATGGCCAATAGACATTTTGGTTGTTGTTGTTTGGGTTATGTGGGGTATCGTTATGTTTGGTCTTATAGGTATGAGAAGAGAGAAAACTCTATATATATCAGTATGGTACTATGTAGCATGTTTCCTTGGTGTATCTATGCTTTACATCTTCAACAACCTTGAGGTTCCGACGGCTCTAGTATCAGGCTACGGCTCTATGTTAAAATCGGTATCTTTATATGCCGGTACTAACGATGCTCTGGTTCAATGGTGGTGGGGCCACAATGCTGTTGCATTTGTTTTTACTGTGCCAATCGTTGGTATGATTTACTACTTCCTTCCAAAAGAAGCTGGTCAGCCGATATACTCTTATAAGCTTTCACTTATAGGTTTCTGGTCGCTGCTATTCGTTTACCTTTGGGCTGGCGGTCACCACTTGATTTATTCAACTGTGCCAGACTGGATGCAAACAATGGGATCTGTATTCTCTATTGTTCTTATCCTTCCATCTTGGGCATCTGCTATTAACATTCTTCTTACGATGAAGGGTCAATGGCAACAACTAAAAGATAGTCCGCTAATCAAATTTATGATTTTTGCGTCTACTTTCTATATGTTCTCAACAATTGAAGGTCCAATTCAATCAATCAAATCTGTCAACGCTCTTGCTCACTTCACTAACTGGATCGTCGGACACGTTCATGACGGTGTTCTTGGATGGGTTGCATTTATGATTATGTCTGCGTTCTATCATATGGCTCCAAGACTTTTCGGTAGAGAGATCTATTCTAAAAAACTTATGGATGCACAGTTCTGGATTCAAACTACGGGCGTTGTTCTTTACTTCTCTTCTATGTGGATTGCGGGTATTACTCAAGGTCTTATGTGGAGAGCCACGGATGAGTACGGTAGCCTTGCATATTCATTCATCGATACGGTTAGAGTATTGTTACCATACTATGTCATTAGGGGAGTAGGTGGTGCGCTATATTTAATTGGTTTTGGTATGTTCATGTACAACATGTACAAAACACTATCTGCGCCTAAGCTCGATAAAGAGCCGCAATTTGCATCGCCGATGGGCGCTTAAAAAAGGGAGGGATTAAATATGTTTCATTGGTTAGAAAAAAATCCGTTCTTTTTTGCGGTAGCCGTCTTTGTTGTAATTGCGTTTGCGGGTCTTATAGAGATTATTCCAAACTTTGCCCAGGCTTCAAGACCGATTGAAGGGCTAAAGCCTTACACTCCACTTGAAATAGCGGGTAGACAAGTTTATATCAAAGAGAGCTGCAATGCTTGCCACTCTCAATTGATTAGACCGTTTAAATCTGAGACCGATAGATACGGTAAATATTCACTTAGCGGTGAGTATGCTTACGATAGACCATTCTTGTGGGGTTCCGAAAGAACAGGTCCAGACCTTCACAGGGTTGGTAACTATAGAACTACCGACTGGCATGAGAACCATATGAAGGATCCTGCAGCTGTTGTTCCAGGAAGTATCATGCCTAAATATCCATGGCTATTTACAAAAAATGCAGACCTAGATACTGCATATGCGGAAGCTTATACTGTCAAAAAGGTATTTAATGTTCCTTACGATCAACCAAATGGTGTTCCTCTAGGTTCTAGGGAAGATGCTCAGAAAAATATGATGGAGCAAGCCAAAGGTATCGTTGCGGACATGAAAGACAAAGATGTTAAAGAGGCATTCGAAAAAGGCGAGATAAAAGAAATCGTAGCCTTAATCGCTTACCTTAACAGACTAAAATAGGTGCAGGCGATGAATATAGATCTCGTGCAGGCTTACGCATATTTTCTTAGCACGGCGTTACTTGTATTTTTTATGTTGGCTTATACGTATCATCTATATATATCCAAGAAAAAAGCCAATAAAGATTATGAAAAATATTCAGATATGATGCTTTATGACAGCATATCCGATGCGCCTGTTGAGAAATTTAATTCTGCAAAAAGCTAAACACAATAAGGAGCTAAAAAAATGCTAGGTTTTCTAGGAAAAATTGACTTCGGCTCTGACCTAGTCGCTTTGCTTGGCGGTCTAGGCTTTTTCGTAGTCGTTGTTGCAACAGCATATGTCGCTGGTTTGTATATGAAAAAAATGAAGGAGAAGTCGACTTCTGGTGCTCCTTTGGCTGAAGAAAACTGGGATGGTATCGGTGAATATAAAAACGATGTTCCAACTGGTTGGTTTGTTGTTTATTTTATTCTTATCGTATGGGCTGGCTGGTACTGGCTTGCCGGTTATCCTCTAAATGCGTACTCACAAATAGGTGAATATAATGACGAGGTCAGAGCTCACAATAGTAAGTTTGAAGCTAAGTATTCAAATGCCGATCATGCAACTTTGAAAGCAATGGGTGAGAGTATATTTCTTGCTCAATGCGCACAGTGCCACGGTCAAACTGGTGACGGCATGAACGGTAAAGCTGCAGACCTTTCTAAATGGGGTAACGAAGAAGGTATTATGGCGACTATCAAAAATGGCGCAAAGGGTCTTGGTTTCCCAATGGGGGAAATGCCTGCAGGTCTTGTTGATGAAGCAACTGCTAAAAAAATTGCAACATATGTAATGGCTGAAGTTTCAACTGCTAAAAAAGCCGGTGATGCTGCTGTTGTAGCTGAAGGTAAGGCTGCTTTTGCTGCTTCATGCGCAAGCTGTCATGGCGAAGATGGAAAAGGTATGAACGGAATGGCTCCTGACTTGTCTACTTACGGAACGCCTAAGTTTATAGCTGAAACTGTTCTTGTAAAAGGCAAAAAAGGTCATATTGGTAATATGCCTTCATTTGAAAAATCAGGTCTGCTTAATAAAACTCAATTTGTGGCGGTTGCGACTTACATAAATTCTGAGATGAGCAATCCTAAAAAGTAAGAAAGGAGAAAATATGTTTGGACTAAACGGAATCGGCGGTATGTTGATAGCTGTAGTTTTGCTTCTTTCTATCGTCGGCTTTTTGGGCACAAATGCTCTACTTGTGCAACAAAAAAATGCTTCTAACTTTTATAAGATAGAAGGTGAAAAAGAGATCAAAATGATCGATGCAGCGGCTGCCAAAAAAGTCGTTGACGCTAAGTAAGGAGGGGCAAATGAGTAAAAATATGATTTTGACGATTGGCCTCGTTATACTTGCGGCTATTACGCTTATATCGGTTGTTACACCAAACCACTTTTATGTAGGTTGATTTAAAAGAATTTTTGTGATAGACTTCTGCAGATGAAAACAATAATCTGCAGAAGCTTTATCGCTTTATTACTACTTACCTCTATCACCTTTGCAAAGCCTGAAATAATAAACGAAAACGTTATCAAACAATCTTCGCTTGATAAAATCACGGAAATTGCTAACGAGTTATATCTAAAGACCGGAGTTTCTGTGGTTGCACATCTTGTTGCCGATACGCACGGCATAGTAGAGTATGAAAAGAATATATCTGCTTCTTTGAAGGCGCCATATGTACTGGTTGTTTTTTCTGCAAAAGAACAAAAAGTAGACATGACTGTTTCGGATGACTTGCAGAAGATAGTAAATAAAAATGAGATATTAAATACCTATATTATTCCTATTTTGGTGGCAGAGGATAAGAATTCTGTAGATGCAAAATATTCGGCTGCAATGCTAAACGGTGTGGCTGAAATCGCAGACGAAATTGCTGCAAGTAAGGGTGTTAAGCTAGATTCTAGCATTGGTTCCGATAGCAGAAATTTTATACAGGGGCTTAGAACGCTTTTTTATGGAATCATAGTTGTGGCGCTAGGTATATATTTTTATAGGATCTATCAAAGAAGGAGAGCTGTGTGAAACAAGAAAAAAACTATTATCTTATAGGCCTTCTTGCTTTTGGCGCATTGTTTATCGGCGGACTAGGTTATATGCTTAAAATCGCCTTTTCGACTCCTGTTGAGATGGACAATAGTCATATGATGACGTATGGAGAGCTTGACAAAAAATACAATGAGATAGCCGCACTCCAAAGAGAGTTTGACGAAAAATATCTTTTGGTCACCCCGAAAGTGGCTCTTATGAAGGATGTGCCGGCTAATTTAGAGCTCAACATAACTGATAAAACCGGCAGGACCGTAGACGCAAATATTACCGCTGTTATTACTAGACCTGATACCTCTAAATATGATATTACAATAAACGAATTTACAAAAAATGCCGGCAGTTATATCTCAAAGCAGTTTTCAGTGCCGCTAGAAGGTAGATGGAAAGTGATGTACAGAGTACAGGTCGGAAATCTGCAAAAATTCACCGATTTTGAAACTTTTGCCAATAAAACAAAAT
>JAEMQC010000084.1:10367-11749 GCA_022758985.1 Campylobacteraceae bacterium | reverse complement strand
GCTCGGTCGCCTCAATGATAGAGTGTACAATCGTATTAATGGTAGCGTCTATTTCTGTTAGGCTTTTTTGGGTTCTCTCGGCAAGCTTTCTTACCTCGTCGGCCACGACCGCAAAACCTCTGCCGTGCTCACCAGCCCTCGCCGCCTCTATGGCCGCATTTAGCGCAAGAAGATTTGTTTGATCGGCTATATCGGCGATAACCGTAAGTACAGATTTTACTTGCTCTGCTTCATGGCTAAGCTGATTTAGCCTCTCAGCCAACTCCGATTCCGCCTGCGCACTTTTGCTTACCTTGTCGACAAGGGCGACGATAGAGCCTCTCGCATGCTCCATGTTTTGTCTAGCTCTAGCTATCTCCTCTTTCGTTTGAGACGCTTGTGCAATAGAAGAAGAGAGCATGGCTTTCATCTCTTCGCCTTTTTGGCTTGTGGCATTGACTATTCTCATCTCATCTTCGGCTCTTTTGCCTATATTGATGGCGGTAGAAGAGAGTTCTTTTGATACCACGGCATTTTCGCTTGCCGATTTTTTCGCATCTGTTACTATCTTGTGGACTTTGTCGATAAAGCCGTTGATTGCCTTTCCGGTGACGCCTATCTCGTCATTCGTATTAACAGGGAGTCTTTTCGTCAAGTCTCCGTCGCTGCTTGCAAGGTCGAGAGCCAGCATCTCAAGCTCAGTAATAGGTTTTTTAACCGCTTTGCCTATTATACCCATAACAATGAGCACCATTACGATACCTATAACACTCATTATCCCGACTTGCGCAAACGCAGTAGTTTGAGCCGCTTTTACCGCCGCATCTACCTGGGAGAGCTCCTTCCCGCAGACAAGATAGCCGATGGTCTCACCCTTAAAATCCTTGAGCGGTTTTGAGACAATAAAATACTTATTGTCGGCAACATAATCTTTAATATTCGCGACATCAACATCTGACAGCTCCGCTACAAGCTCTTTATCTATAGTGTCTACGTCTTGGGCTATAAGAAAGTTTTTATATCTAGGATTGTCTTTGTAGGCTTTTGCCGTAGCGGCATATTGGTCTTTTAGCAAAAATAGCGTTGACGCATTAATATCCTTTTTGGCATCTTTTACTACACTGATAAAAGCTTGGATAAACTCGACCGTACCGACAAACTCTCCACTTTTTGAATAGACCGGCGCAAGTCCTCTCATAGAGAGCCCCTTGTCTCCCACCTCTATTGCAGCAAAAGCTTTTTTACTTGCATGAACTTCTTTAATCGTATGTCTAAAAGAGCTCAAATCCTGCCCAAACTCCTCAGGCTTCCATGAGCGCACAAAAGATTTGATATTTTTATCGTGCAGATGTATCTGTATATTTTTAAACTTCGTATCGTCCTTGAACTTCTTAGAGATATCC
>JAEMQC010000084.1:0-10267 GCA_022758985.1 Campylobacteraceae bacterium | reverse complement strand
TTATTGTAGCAAACAAGATGTGGCGAAAATGCGTCGTAAATGAAACAAATTTATGCTACGGCTCCTATATACTTTATAGTGTAACCATTTTTTGCATAAATATACTGCTTATCGCATCGGCATTTTTAAGAAAGAAGTAGTGGTCTCCGCCGAATTTGAAAAAGTGAGAATTTTTAATAAGTGAAGCTATTTTTTCTCCACTCTCAAGCGAAGTAGCTCTGTCGTCTTCGCCCCAAAATATGAGCGCCTCGTTTTTAAAATTTGCAAAAACCGGCTCGAAATTCTCGTCTACGACATTTTTTAGCGTTTCATACATATTTTTTGGCATTCCGTCCGCATCCTTCGTTGCAAAGAACCGATACGCCCCGTCGCCGAATATTCTTTTAAAAAACTTGAATATCTTTATTTTTGCCCTAACTTTAAACGGCTTTTTCTCGACTATTCCGGCTGAACTTAGAAGGCATAGCAGTTGTGGCTCCATCAAGGCGGCCACTTTGCCGCCAAAAGAGTGTCCGAATATAGCGAACACCGACAGATTGGAAGCGCGCAAAAACTCGTTCATAATCTCGGCGTAGTCGGATGTTTTTAATATGTACGGGTTGTCTGTTTTTCCAAACCCCGGCATATCCACAAAAATAAGCGAAAACTCTTTGAACTTATCTGCAAAGGCCGCCTTCATAACCTCTTTGTTGCTGCCCCAGCCGTGTAAAAATAGGATTTGTCGCTCACATCCTGGATTTATGATCTCATAGGCTATATCGAAGCTTTTGCCACCACACTCTATATGTTTGAGGGCCACTTATAGCTTGCCTTTTGCGCTTTTTATTTCGTTTATATACTTGTAGTCGACTTTTATGCGTCTGGGTGTGGGAAGAGAGTGCGATACACCTTCAAGCAATGCGTTAAAATCGCCGAATAGATAGTTGGCGAGGCTTCCTGGTATCGGATTTACCTCGTTTAGATACACCTCATTGTCGACTACGAAGAAATCGCATCTAATAATCGCACCGTCAAATCCAAACGAATATATTTTGGCGAACGACTCTTTTAGTTTTGCCGCCAGCTGCTCTTCGACTCCGGCGGCTGCGACCTCCTGTGTTCTTGAAAAATCCAGATACTTCTTCTCAAAATCCAGATAGCCCTCTTTTTTGGGCTCCTCTATATTGGAGTAGACTATCTCACTACCGACTCTGGCGCCGGCCACGTTAAACTCTCTTACGTTCTCAACAAAAGGCTCAATGAGAACCGCATCGTCGAATTCAAATGCGACGTCAAGCGCATAATCGAGCTCCTTTTCGCTTTTTACGACGCTAACCCCGATAGAGCTTCCAAGGCGGCAAGGCTTTACGATGACCGGATACGCATCCGGTTTTGCGAGCTTCCTTGCTTTTTTTGTGACAAAACTATATGCGAGCGCTTTTACGCCGCACATATCTGCAAGCGCTTTCGTATAGAGCTTATTAAAGCTAAGTACGGAAACTTCTGTTCTAGGTCCAACAAACGAAACGCCGTAAAAATCAAACATCGAAGCCAGCCTGCCGTCTTCGCCGTCGCCGCCGTGTACCAAATTTATTACGCAAACTTTTCCGATAGACTCAAAACCAAAAAGCGTTTTTTTATGAAATCCGCCTTTTAATAAAAACAGTTTTTTTGCCTTGCGATACTCTCTTTTCGCAAAGTATGTCGATTTCATATTCGCATCGTCTATAAGCCAAAATTCACCCGACTCGTCAAGAAAAATAAAGATGAGCTCTTTTTTTATTACTTTTTTGAGCGCAATGGCGCTAACGATGCTTATCTCGTGTTCGTAGCTGTTTCCGCCGAAAACCAAAGCTTTTTTCAAATCCTGTCCTTAAATTTTTTGTAGTTTTTTTAACGCCTCTTTGACTATATTGCCGGTATCTTCGCCGCCGATACCCTCCATAGCCTTTAATATCTCTTCTTTTTTGAATCCAAGGCTCTCTAGCGCCATCATCGCCTCCGCCACTGCCTTGCTTTTCGGGCTTGCGTCTTCTATGCTAAAGCCGCCGAGCTCGACAAGTATCCTGCCGGCAGTTTTTGGCCCTATTCCAACAACCCTTTTTAGGTTTGCCAGATCGCCCCTTGAAACTATATCCGCAAAACTAGCAGGCCTGAAGGTAGAACATATGGCCATAGCCGCCTTAGGTCCAACACCGCTTATTTTTATGAGGCTGTCAAACATCTTCTTTTCGTTTTTGTCTATAAAGCCATAAAGCAGATTTGCATCTTCTCTTATGATTTGCGCTATAAAAAGTTCCGCATTGTCACCGCTTAGGTCGTTGTAGCAGTTGAGAGAGATATTAACTTCATATGTTATCCCGCCCGTTTTTAGCCATAAGAGCATGGGCTCTTTGCGGGTTATTTTCCCCTCAAGCATAGCTATCATTTGTATATCCCAATTTTAGGCAAATTTTAACAAAAGAGGGCTAAAGAGCGTTACAGAGCAAATACTTCATAGTCTACGTCGGATATTTTTTTGAGGACTATCTCTTTCGTATTTGCGCCTTCCATTATTTTGTAGTTAAACTCTCTAGGCGGAAACATAAGCTTGAACGACACCGTATTATACCCCTGCCAGACGGAGAGCGCCATAATTTTTGCGTCAAGCACCCTATACTGAAGCAAATCGGCCTCCTCAAGAACGCTCTTTAAACTCTCTTTATCTTCTATCAGCTCTTGTTCTATTTTTTTGACGTTTTCGACTTTTTTCGCAAAATGTTTTAATTTGGCTATAAGCACGTTCGCCAAAGGAGAATTTTTCTTCTTCTCCTCTTCTATTTTTGCTTTTATCTCGGCGACGTTTTTTGTCTGACTCTCGATCTCTTGCATCTCTTTTTTTACGATAGCCTCTTTTTCGTCAATCGACTTTTGGAGCTTTGATATTCTGTTTTCTATTTCGTTTAGCGCCTTTATATCGCTAGCATTTGCGGCGGCTTCCACGACAAGCCTATTTTCGCCGCCTTGAGGCGTCTCTATCTCTATTAGTCTGGTCGTCTCTATTAGATTATTGGAGCCCATCACCTTTATATGGCACTCGTCGGCCTTTATTTTAGCTCCTATGGCCGTGCCTACTACGACTTTCTTGGCGACGACCTCTCCGCCTTCTATCGTATCTATCTCTATCTCATCGCCCTCCACATACCCTTTATGGTGTTTGATTTTGGCTTTAGCGGCGGTGATTTTGGACGTTTTATGCGTCTGCCCGCCTATATTTACCTCTTTTGCCACTATCGTAGCGTTTGCGCCTACGCTTCCTTGTACGTTTACGACTGCGGCGCGAACGGACATATTGTCGCCTATCGCTTCGGAGTCCGGATTGTCGTCCGTAATATCAAGCTTCGCATCCGAATCCATCCCGGCGTCGATAGAGCCGGTCTTGATGTTTACCTCGTGCAAAGCTACCTCTTCTTTTACATCAAGATTGGTTCCGTCAAATACAACAAAGCCATTCCTTTTTGCTTTGTATATCTTCTCGTTGTCGGTTTCGAATATCTCTACTCCATCTCCAGTTTTAAACTCGCACTGCTTCGTAGTTCTCGCCTCGGAGGGCTTTAAAAACCTCCCTTTGGCGTCCCTGGAAGCCACACCTTTTCTCGCTTTTTGATATACGATAAGCTCACTTCCGGCTTTTGTAGAAAAGACTCCGAGTTTACTGGCTCCTTCTAGGTTTTTTTGAAACACAAACTCCAAAGAGTCGTCTTTTGCCGGCACGAAATCTGGGCCGCAAAAAAGCTCTATTTTGAACTCCCGGTCAAGCTTGCCGCCGTTTCTTAGGTGTTCGCAAAAAGATTTGATGTCTTTTTTCATTCCGTCGTCATAGATACCTATCAAGATGCCGAGCTTCATTTTCCGCTTGTTTAGCTCATCTTCAAGCCTTTTTTCAAGACCGTCAAAGTTTGTGAATTTGGAAGAGGGCTTTATAAAGGCCAAAACGGACGTAAGGCTTTTGTTTGCGCCAAATCCTATATTTAAAACAAAGCTCTCATCGATTTTCGCAAACCTAAGGAATATCTCATATGTCTGTCTAATCGTCATGCTCTCATCCAGCCATACGGATTCCTCGATTGGAAGCGCTACCTGCCGAGGCTTTTCATCGTTTGCAGAGGAGTAGATCTCTGTTTTTACGCCCAGAAAATCAAAATCCATTTTTTGAATAGGAATATTCTTCTCTTTACAAAAATGTTCGATTGTTTGGGCAACAGAAGAAGTGGCTAGCCTGACACCTTTAGGTTTCGCAGCTTCCAAAGGGGCTCCTTGTTTTGTTATCTAATCTCCCCGACACTATATTCCATATCGCCGATTTTAAAGAGTCCTATCTCTTTAACTTTTGAACCCTCTACCGGAATATATTTGCACTCTTTTTTGCCGCCCTGCGCTTTGAATATAACGGTCTGAAAGTTACGCCATATTCCGTGGTTTACCAGTCTCGCATCCAAAAGCTTGTCTTCAAACGTGGCTACTTCGTGGCGAATATTATCAACCTCTGACTTTAGCGCATCATACTCTGATTTTAGTAATTTTGCGTTTTCAATCATCTTTGTAAACTGCTTATACTTCAAAACAAAAGTCTCTCTTGGCGTAAACCCCTTTTTTAAATCCTCGTCTATCTGCTGCTTAATCTTAAGCGCACTCTCCTTGTTATCTTCTATTACTTTTATCGCTTTTTTGAATTCGTTATGCTTTTCGTTGTAGCTTTTTGTGAGTTTGGCCTCTTTTTTGACGGTCTTTTGAAACATCTCCAGCTCCCAAGGCGTAGCGCCCAGCTCAAAGATAAATTTGTTGTCGCTCCCAAGTATTGTAGATATGTCTATCAGCGAGGAGGCTGTTATGTGGCAATTTGATCCTAGATTTGTGATATATATCTTTTTTGCCCTAATTTTGCCGCTGTTTGCATGTCCTATATGCACAATGTCGGCCACTATCTCTCCGCCCTCTAGTCTATCTATCTTGACCTCTTTTGCCTCCAAATAACCTCTGTGTGTAGCTATGGAAGCGTTTTTGGAAAAAATCTTGCTCGTAGCATGAGTAAGTCCGTGTACTTCGGCCTTGTCGGCATATATAGCGGAGTTATCGCCCATACTCCCCCTGACTATAACCTCGTAAGCTTTTGCCGTCATATTAGAGCCTATGGCATCTACGATAGGATTTGATTCGGTAATGTCAAGCGTAATATCTTTTTCTTGATCGACTACTATAGAACCCGTATTTCTAAAGCTAATCTCCTGAACGACCAGCTCTTCTTGGATGTCCATCGTCTCGCCGTCAAATACGACATATCCCGGTTTTGCGGCTATATATCTGATTATGGATGGAGTATCTTCGACTCTTATATTCTGGGTTACTTTAAACTCAGGAAAATTACTGCTTCTTGGCTCTTTAACCTTTATAAACTGACCCCTTACATCCCTTCCGCTTCTGCCTATTTTTGGTTTTTTATATTCGGCAAGTATCTCACCCTCCGAGACGTCGACTATATAGCCCCTATTGTAAAAGTCCGGCCTCTCCTCGTTTATTTTTCTTTTCTCTTCAAAATAAAAAGTTATCTTATCGTCTTCAGAAGGTATAAAATCGGTAGTTTCCGCAACGGTAAACTTATAATCCTCTTCCAACTTTTTGCCGTCTCTGATGTTTTTGGCGAATGCGTCGATCTGTTTTCTAAATCCGTCCTCAAAGACGCCTATAAGTACCTTATGTTTTGCGAGTCTCTTATTGATTTCGTCGTATATAAATCTATCCAGATCCGGATAATAGACTATCTTCGACTCTTTTTTGAGCGTCGCTATTATCTTCGTGAAGAGTTTGTCGGCAGAGAGAGAAATATCCAGTTTTACCGGCTGCTCTTCAAGCTCCTTGATGCTAATCGAGAACTTTTGGTATATCTTGATTTTTTCATCCAAAAAAAGCTCACGGGGAATAGATTCGCCCTTCATCGTGTCAAACATAGCAAGGCTCTTGTCGGTATCGTTAAACGCCACGGTCACAACAGAGTTGATTTTAAAATCTATACTCCTAGGATCTATGTTATATCTTTTTGCAAAATCATTAAGAGTCTTTGAGACATCTTCCGTTTCAAACTCTACCGCCTCGAACAACTTGCCCTCTTTTGCCATCCCGACCAAAATCCCCGTTTTCTTATGTAATCAAATATTCTAATACAAAAATCATAAAGTGTTATTTTTGTGTTATTAACTGCCCGCAAAACCTCTTTAACCCCCGATTTGATAAAATCGCAGAATGTTTAAATCGATTTTTACAAACTCCGCCGGAATTTTAACCTCCAGAGTACTCGGATTTTTGCGTGATATGCTAACCGCCAGCGTTCTTGGCGCCGGAGTATACAGCGATATATTTTTTATAGCCTTTAAACTGCCGAATCTGTTTCGTAATATTTTTGCCGAAGGCGCTTTTAGCCAATCGTTCATCCCCTCGTTTGCCGCATCTTCGCATAAACCGCTCTTTAGTATGTCCGTTTTTGCGAGGCTGATGCTTTGGATTATAGGCCTATCGCTGCTTATTACGATATTCCAGCGAACTTTTACGGAGCTCGTCGCCTTTGGCTACTCGGACGAGATAAAAATGATCGCCGCCCCGATAGTCGCGATCAACTTCTACTATCTCGACCTCATCTTTATCGTTACGTTTTTGGGCGCTCTACTCCAATACCGCAAACACTTCGCCACTACCGCTTTTTCTACCGCACTTTTGAACGTAGCAATGATAACTGCGCTTTTTATAGCAAAGGATATGGAGAAGCTAGACGCCATATACGCTCTAAGCTGGGGTGTGCTCGCAGGCGGTCTTTTGCAAGTAATTGCCCACCTAGTAGCCGCTAAGAAAAAAGGGGTATTTAGGCTTATTAAAATCGGAACCGCAAGAGTTTTAAGAGGCGATAAAAGCGCAACGGATGATACGAAGAGATTCAACCGAAGCTTCCTGCCGTCCATTGCCGGTAGCTCTACCGCTCAAATATCGGCGTTTGTGGACGTATGGCTGGCCACATTTCTAGCTACCGGGGCTATCAGCTACCTCTACTACGCCAATAGAATATTCCAGCTTCCTCTAGCCGTATTTGCGATAGCTACCTCGATGGCGCTCTTTCCGTCCGTCGCAAAAGCGCTAAACAGAGGCGAAGAAGAAGCAGCTCTCGCCCAGCTAAAAAAAGCGTTTTGGTTCCTCTCCTTTTTGCTTCTTGGATTTACGGTAGGCGGTATCATCCTCTCAAAAGAGGTGATTTGGCTCATCTACGAACACGGCAATTTCCACAGAAACGACACGAATAGCGCTTCGACGGTACTTGCTATGTATATGATAGGACTCGCACCTTTTGGTCTCTCTAGACTTTTTTCGCTTTGGCTCTACTCAAAGCATCAGCAGCTAAAAGCCGCTAAAATATCGGCAATTTCTCTTTTATGCAATGCTCTTTTAAGCATTATATTGATGCAGTTCCTGGGAGCCGCTGGACTAGCGCTTTCAGGCTCGCTTACCGGTCTTATACTGTTTTCGCTGACGCTAAAGGCATTTGGTTTTGCGAGACTAAAGGGCTTTTTTGACGCAAAGCTTTTTGCGATACTTGTTTTATTTTTGGCTGCCGAAGCGGCGTCGCTTTTAATTTTTAGGGAGTTTACCGTTGCATATCTACGATTCTAAGACAAAACAAAAACTAGAGATAAGAGAGAAGGATATAAGGCTCTACGTATGCGGCCCGACCGTATACGACGACGCTCACCTCGGACACGCCAGAAGCGCGGTTGCCTTCGATCTGCTCGTACGTACGCTTAGAGCCGTCGGCAAACAAGTGACCTTTGCCAGAAACGTCACGGACATAGACGATAAAATACTCAAAAAAATGGCTGAAAGCGGCAAAAGTCTAGAAGAGATAACTTCCGGATATTATGAGAGTTATAAAGAAGAGATGGCAAAACTAAACTGTCTTGCTCCCGACGTCGAGCCAAAGGCGACGGAGTGTATAGGCGATATGATAGAGCTTATAGATACTCTTATAAAAAAAGGGTTTGCGTACCAAACGGCTAGCGGCGACGTCTATTTCGATGCGGCAAAAGACGATAAATACCTGACTCTCTCTGGGCACAAACTAGACGAGACCGTAAGCCGTATAGAGGCTAGCGAAAAAAGAAACAATAAGGATTTTGTACTCTGGAAAAGCGCAAAAGAGGGTGAGCTTGTCAGCTTCGATTCGCCTTTTGGCAGAGGACGCCCCGGATGGCACATAGAGTGCTCGGCGATGATAAAAAAACATATCGCTAAAGAGGGAAAATACCAGATAGATATACACGGCGGCGGAAGCGATCTTTTGTTTCCGCATCACGAAAACGAAGCGGCGCAAACGAGATGCGGATACGACCAAGAGCTCTCGCAAGTCTGGATGCACAACGGATTTGTGACTATCGGCGGCGAAAAGATGAGTAAGAGTCTTGGCAACAGCTTTTTTTTGCGCGACGCTCTAGCAAAATATGACGGAGAGATAATCAGATTTTATCTACTGACGACACACTACCGAGCCAATTTCAACTTCAGCCTAGAGGATTTGGAATCGTCTAAGAAAAGACTAGACAAACTTTATAGGCTCAAAAAAAGAGTGGATATGGCGGCACAGATAGAAGATGCGGAGTTTAAAAAAGAGTTTCTTAGTGCGTTAGAGGACGATTTGAATATCTCAAAAGCCCTTGCCCTGCTTGACGAGAGAATACAAGCAGCAAACGAAGCGATGGATAAAAATCCAAAGGACAAAGAAACAAAAGCAAAAGCCGCCTTCATACTCTCTCTTGTGACAAATGTCCTTGGAGTGGGCGCAAAAAGCCCTAACGACTATTTTCAGCTAGGCGTATCCGACGAAGAGAGGGCAAAAATAGAGGAGTTAATAGCAAAAAGGAGCGAAGCGAAAAAGGCAAAAGACTTTATGGCGGCCGATGCAATAAGAGACGAGCTTAAAAAAATGGGCGTAGAGCTTATGGATACGGCAAGCCAAACAGTATGGGAGAAGTTGCCCGGTGTTTGAGTTTTTAAAATCCTATTCGCATTTTTACAAAGAATACAAAAAACAGTTTGCGCTCGTACTGATAGGCGTAGTTATGACCTCTGCGGCGACCGCAGCTATAGCATACCTCATAAAACCGGTACTTGACGAGATATTTATAAAAAAAGACACTTCAATGCTATCACTCCTTCCGCTCCTGCTTGTGGCGGTATACGCAGCAAAAAGCATAGGCGCTTTTTTGGAGGCGTATTTCATATCATTTATCGGCAAAGATATCGTAAGGCGCGTCAGAGACGGCTTGCTTACCAGCCTAATGGACGCCGACATATCGTTTTTTGTGCGAGCCAGAGGCGGAGAGCTTATTAGCCGCCTTACAAACGACATAGGCCGCATCCAATCCGCCGTATCCAGCTATCTGGCCACGATGATAAAAGAAGGGTTAACAGCGGTAGCACTCGTAGGAATGGTAATATACCAGAGTCCCAAACTAGCATTCATAGGTCTAGTCGTACTTCCGGTGGCGTTCTATCCTCTAACGCTGCTTGCAAACAGAATGAGAAAACTCTCCAAGAAATCCCAAGAGATAAACTCGGACATTACGGCGCACCTTAGCGAGATCTTTAACAACATAGAGATGATAAAGGCCAATTGCACCGAGAAATTTGAGGCAAAAAGATTTCAAAGCCATACCGCAAATTCGTTGCGCATAGAGATGAAAAGCGTAAAAACGGCCGAAGCTGTAAATCCGCTGATGGAGATACTAGGAGCTGCAGCTGCAGCTGTGGTAATCTATATAGGCGGCTCGGAAGTGATGGAGGGCAAACTTAGCGTGGGCGAGTTTTTCTCGTTTTTGAGTGCACTATTTTTGCTATACACTCCGATAAGACAACTATCCAGCGTATTTAATAAATTCCAAGACGCCATCGCCGCAAACAACAGAATAAGGGAGCTATTTGATGTCAAGCCTACGATAATAGGCGGTGCAAAAGAGCTAACCACCCAGCCGCAAGTGATAGAGGTCAAAGACGTAACACTCTCCTATGACGATAAGATAGCTCTAAAAGATCTCTCTATCACGTTCAAAAAAGGGGAGATGACGGCTCTGGTAGGGCAAAGCGGCGGCGGCAAAAGCTCGCTAGTCTCCCTGCTTCTAAGGTTTTACGATCCGGTATCGGGCGAAATTACGATAGACGGCGAGAATATCAACTCATTTACGCTTGATAGCCTAAGAAGCAAGGTGGCGGTTGTCAG
>JAEMQC010000118.1 GCA_022758985.1 Campylobacteraceae bacterium | reverse complement strand
TCTTTCTGAGCCTAGTAACAAGCTCAAAACCATCCATTCGAGGCATAAAATAATCGGTCAACACAAGCTTAATATCCGGATGTTTTGCCATCAATTCTAGGGCTTCTTCGCCGTCTTTTGCCTCATATATTTTAAAAAGCTGATTTTGAAGTATCGAGGTAATACTTTTTCTATATACGGAAGAGTCTTCGACTATCAATACTTCGGTCTCGCTATTCCTGGCTAATTGCCTGATTAGATTAACGAGATAGTTTGTATCCTCTATACTTCTTTTGAGCACATAGTCCACTATCTCTTTGGAGAGGAGCTGGTCTCTAATGTCATCATCGAAGTTTGAAGCCATCACAATAACAGGTATCCGCTTCGAGAGCGCATATTCCATCGCATCGTTACTGCGACCACAGAGCTCGTAGTCGATTATAGAGATGAAGAAAGCATCGTTTTTATCTATTGCTTTTTTGAAATACTCAATGTCTGCGGTAGTTTCTACGCTGCAGCCTAAATTTTTATATATCTTCGCCGCTATAGCCTTCCCAAAAGCTTGGCTCTCCTCAAAAAGAATAATCTTTTTATCGGAAAAATCTTGCTCCATCGCATCATCGAGTATTACTTTCAAGAAAACCCTTTTTTTATGCGGTTAGTCCATTTGACGTCTAAGATATGTCGGAACTTGTAGTTCGTCCTCATCAAAAGTAATGTCGTACCCGCCGCTTATTTTTCTTATATTTCTTACCTGTACTTTTTCTTGAGCAACCGCTTCTTTGTCGGCTTGCTTGATAGCGTAGCTGTTTGCCGCCTCTTTTTCAAAACCAGTAGCTACGATAGTTATCACGACTCTATCGATATCAAGATTTTCGTCGGTTGTCGTACCGAATATTACGTCGGCATCCTGATCTGCGCTCTCATACACTATAGACATCGCTTGCTGAATTTGTACAAGCGGATAGTTAGGATGCATATTTACGTGCACAAGCACACCCATAGCGCCGCTAATAGAGATATTGTCAAACAGAGGGGACTCTATCGCATTTTTCATAGCCTGATATGCAGCGTCGTTTCCACTAGCCTCGCCAACGCCCATTAGAGCTGTACCTTTGTGACTCATAACTGTTTTAAGGTCGGCAAAGTCGAGATTGATGTCGTTATCGCCATGCTTTAGGATTACGCCGCTTATGCCCGTTACCGCTCTAGAGAGTACATTGTCTACGATTCTGAAACTATCTTTGATACCCATATTTTTATCGACGATTGCGAGCAGCTTATCGTTTGGAATTACTACGATAGAGTCGCACACTTTTTTTATGCCGACCAGCCCTTCATCGGCGAATTTTCTTCTTTTCTGACCTTCAAATATGAACGGTTTTGTAACTACTGCAACGGTTAAGGCACCAACCTCTTTGGCCGCTGCCGCTACAACTTCGGCAGCCCCAGTGCCTGTACCGCCCCCAAGTCCTGCGGCAACAAACACCATATCCGCACCCTCAAGCGTAGATTTAATCTCTTGATAGCTCTCTTCTGCAGCGCTCCTACCTACTTCCGGCTTCATGCCGGCGCCAAGCCCTCTTGTCAGTTTTGCTCCAAGCTGAATTTTTGTAGGAGCCAAAGATCCGTCAAGCGCTTGTGCATCGGTATTTGCAACCACAAGCTCTATGCCGCCGACGTTCTCGCTTATCATGTGGTTTATCATGTTGCAGCCGCCGCCGCCCACGCCTATAACCTTAATTTTCGCACCAGCTTTTGTTTTTAGTTCTTCGACTTGAAACAGATCGTTCATCTATCTTCCTTGGCTAAATTTAAAATAATTGGGTAGCCCATCTCCAAAATCTTACAAAGTAAGCCCGCACGCCGCCGCCTTTTCTTTCGGGCAGATCGATATGCTCTAGGAGTTTTTTGTTGGCCTCTTTGGAGCCGCCATCTTTTAGCGTCTTCTCTGGAGCCTTATACTGTTTTGGCTGCTCAAAAGCTAGAGACACTTTGTCACTCTCCTCTTTTAGCTTCTCGGGAGCAACTGCTGCAGAAGTAAAATACTCTTTAAGCCTTAGCCTCTTTGCAGAGTCTATTTCATAAAGGGCATTTTTGCCGGATGCATACAGCACTAGACCTATAACCGTAGAGCAAGACGGGTCTTTTAGATTTTCAAAAAGACCGTCCATATCTTTTGGCTTTGCAAATCTGACAGGCATATTGTCAAATATACTAACCGCCAAATCCCTTAGCCCCTCGAGCTTAGTCATGCCGCCAGTAAACACTACGCCAGCGCCTATTTGGTTTTTAAAACCACTCTTTTCAAGCGATTTTGCAAGTATCATAAGCGTCTCTTCCGCTCTTGCATATATAACGCTAGATACTATCTCAAGCGAAACTTCTTGTCTCTCAGACTCATTTCCGACCGTCGGAAGCTCTATAATTGCGTTGGAGCCAGAATGCAAGGAGCCGTACTCAAGCTTTACCGCCTCCGCATCTCTAATAGGTGTGTGCAGCGCCATAGAGAGGTCGTTTGTTATGTGGTTTGAACCTACGGCCAAAAAGTCGTTATATCTGATAGCGTTACCAAGATGTATGGCTAGATTGCTCGTAGCGCCGCCTATATCTATCACGGCTACGCCAAGCTCTTTTTCGTCTTGATTTAATACCGCTATTGACGAAGCGTATGCGCTAAGCACTATATTAGATATTTCAAGGCCGGCAAGCTTTACAGCTTTTCTTAGGTTTTCAAGGCTTGATTTTTGAACCGTAACGATATGCACGCTAACTTCAAGCCTATTTCCACTCATATCGATAGGATCTTCTATAAAATCTTGCTCATCTACCTTGAAGTCATAAGGCAGCACATGGATTGTCTCATACTCGGAAGGGATGTTCGCATTATAAAGAGCTGTTTGTATGGCTCTATTTATCTCTTTTAGGGTTATCTCTCCGCTTGGCACGTTTACTATGCCGTGAGAATTTATGCTTTTAGTATAAGCTCCAGATATCGAAACTACGGCTTCGCCAAAATCAACCCCGGCTATTCTTTTCGCATCGGATACTGCGCTTTTTATAGATTTGGATGCAAGTTCGATATTTGTTATGGCGCCCTTTTTAAGACCGTTTGATTTTGAGATACCGGTGCCTGTTATGTGAGGCTCCCCGGCTCTTATCTCCGCAATAAGCGCACATGTTTTTGTAGAGCCGATATCTATAGCTAAAATCGGCTTAGAAAAGTCTAGCTTTGTCTGATTGTCCATTTTTACCTAATTACTTCTTGGCATTTTCGCCGTCTTGGCGCATATAGAGTTTTATCTCATACTTGTTCTTCAAGTATTCTAGCACATTTTGATTAACAAGAGAGGCTTTCGCCCCTAGTATCAGCTTAGAGAACGCTTGCGCCTCTTTGTCCGCTTCCTCTTTTTGGAGCAATTTTTGTTCCAAAACTTTAAAAAGCACGACCTTGCTCGGCAAATATACCGCACCGATAGGCTCTTTGGACTCAAATATAGAAGCTGCCGTTTGTGCCGCTTCCTGCTCGTTTAGACCGGCGATAACGTTTTTGGTATTTTTTGACAAAAACCCTGCGTCGCTAGTGTCAAACCCAGTTTTTAGCAGCTTTGCCGCTTCCTCCTTCATAGCTTTTAGCGCATTTTCCCTCTCGACTGCCATTTTGGCTATAGGCTTTGCCTCTTCGTAGCCCATCTCTCTTGACGGAGAGAATTTTGTTACTTTCAGTACCACAAAATTGTCACCCAATAAAATCGGTTTTAGAGTCGTAGGCTCTTTTACTTTCGAGAGTTCCGCCTTTATTTCATTTGGAATCGGAGCGCTTGAGAGCCTAAGATTGCCAATCTGTTTGCCTTTCAGTCTACCCTCTTTAAGCTCTACATATTTTTTTAGGGCATCCTTTTTTGCGGCTTTTATTTTGGCGTTTTTTATTACAAGCGACTTTGCTTCGTCAAAAGAAATCTTCTTGCCGTCCTTGTAGTATGCCGAACCGTTTTCGGCATACTCTCTTTTTAGATCTTCTTCGGAAACTACGATATTTGCGGAAGGCACCTCTATGCTCTCTATGTCAAACTGCGGTTCGCTTTTGAATTTGGCTTTGTTTTTCTCCCAAAAAGCTTTTATGTCGCTCTCTGAGGCAGGTTTTACAAAATTTGCGGCATCGATTATTTTTATACCGACCCTATCTTTTGAGAGCGCAGCGGTAGATATGGCCGCAAGCTCCTCTTGCCCGACGGACGGCTGTAGAACCGTGTATGCTTTTTCTATTAGAAGCTCTTTTTTAAGTTGGTTTTCAAAATCCCTAGGCGTCATACCTACGTTTTTAAGCGCCAGCGTATAACTCTCTTTGTCAAACTTTCCGCTTTTTTGAAAAGGCTCCATAGAGGCTATCTTGTTTGCCACCTCTTCGTCAGTTACGCGAAGCTCTAGCTCGTTTGCAAAATTTTGCAAAAGGGCTTGACTAACTAGCGTCTGAACTGCCATATTTTGAAGATTTAGAGCTTTTGCGGTCTGCTCGTCGAGCCTTCCTCCGCTCATTTTTGAGTAATAATTGTAAATATTTCCGTAAAGAGTTTGATAATCTTCCTTACTTATTTCTACATTTCCGACTTTTGCCACTTTGCCGGCCATAGAGCCGTAATCGTAGCTTCCCCATCCGACAAAACCGGCGCCCACGAACGCTATTGTTGAAACCCAAATTGTTACAACGAGATATTTTCGATGCTTTTGCATCCATGTGATCATATAAATTGCCTTGGCTATTAAAGTTAATCTGATTTTATAAAGATAAGTATTAAAATTCGGTAAAAAAGGCCTCTTGCTATATGGATTTTAATACTCTCGCAAAAGATGATCTCTCTTTAGTTTGGCATCCTTGTATGCAGATGAAAGATTTTGAGAAGACGCCGATTATCCCGATCAAAAAAGCATGCGGCGTCTTTCTTTTCGACTTTAACGGCAATTCTTATATAGACGGCATATCGTCTTGGTGGGTAAACAATCTGGGGCACTCTAACGAAAAGATAAATAACGCCGTAAAAGCCCAGCTAGACAACTTTGCACACGTTATGACAGCCAATTTTACGCATCGTCCGATGGTAGAGCTGGCAAAGAAACTCGTAAAAAAATGTAATGGCGCTTTAAGCAGGGTATTTTTTGCGGATAACGGCTCAAGCGCCATAGAGGCCGCCTTGAAACTTAGCTTTCAATACTTCAAAAATATAGGCCAAACAAGAGAGCTGTTCGTGGCGTTCGAAAACTCGTACCACGGAGAGACGCTGGGCGCTCTTAGCGTCGGCGACGTGGCGCTATACAAAAAGACGTACGAAGAACTTCTGCTAAAAACGGTAATAACGCCCTCCCCAAAAGACAAAAGCAGCGAAGAGTCTGAGAGAGCTGCAAACGAACTAGATAAAACTCTGGCAAGACTTGAAGGCAGAGTATGCGCCGTTATCATAGAGCCGCTTGTTCAATGCGCCGGATATATGCGTATGCACTCTCCATCTTTTCTTACAAAACTAAGAGAGATTTGCGACAAACACGGCGTACATCTGATACTTGACGAAATAGCCGTGGGGTTCGGACGCACCGGAACCTTCTTTGCTCACGAACAAGCCGGAATAAGAGCCGACATAATGTGTCTCTCAAAAGGAATTACTGGCGGCTATATGCCGCTCTCCGTAACGATGTGCAGCGAAGAGATATATTCTGCGTTTTATGACGAGAAGGTGGAAAAAGCCTTTTTGCACTCCCACTCATATAGCGGAAATGCGCTAGCGTGCGCTGCGGCGAATGCGGTTATGGATATATTCGAGCAAGAAGATATCATTCAAAATCTGCAGCCAAAAATAGGCAAGATAACAAAGCGCTTATCGGAATTAAAAGAGAACGCAAAAATAAAGAATATCAGACAAACCGGTATGATTGCGGCGTTTGAAGTAGATACCACGCTTGAACGTCCGAGTCTGGAGATATTCAAAGAAGGGTTAAAACACGGAATATTCATAAGACCGTTAGGAAATACCGTATACATAATGCCGCCTCTAACCATAAACAACGATGAGATAGATAAGCTATTTGACGGAATCAAAAAATCAATAATGAAAGTATAAAAATGAACACTCCACATAAACCTGTTTTATTAAACGAAGTACTGGAGGTATTTAAAGAACTCGAAAACGGCGTGTTTGTAGATGCCACGCTAGGATACGGCGGACACTCAGAAGCCATTTTATCTGCTCATCCAAACATCAAACTAATAGGAGTAGACAGAGACGACGAGGCTCTGTCGTTTAGCAAAGAGAGGCTCAAAAAATATGCAGACAGGGTGAGTTTCGTCAAATCCGATTTCGGCTCCGTTTTTTCAAAAATAGACGCAAGCAATGTGGTTGGAATATTGGCGGATATAGGTGTGTCATCCTTGCAGTTAGACAAAAAAGAGAGAGGGTTTTCGTTTGAGAGCGAGACGCTCGATATGCGCATGGACAACACACAGGAGTTTAGCGCATATGATGTAGTAAACGGCTACTCCGAGCTGGAACTGGAAAAAATAATAAGAGTCTACGGCGAAGAACGCTTCTCAAAAAAAATCGCCTCCCTAATAGTAAAGAGGCGTAAAGAAGCAAAGATAACAAGCGCCAAAGAGCTTGCGACTCTAATATCGGCAAACTTTCGAGGCGGCAAGATACATCCTGCAACGCTAACTTTTCAGGCCATCAGAATAGAGGTCAACTCCGAACTGGAACAACTTGAAAATTTATTAGAAAGTGTAAAAAATATTGGAAAAAATGAAAAAATTTTAGGTATCATATCTTTTCATTCTTTGGAAGATAGAATCGTAAAAACCGCCTTTAAAGAGTGGTCTCGTTCTTGCATCTGTCCGCCTGAAGCCTTTAGGTGTACGTGCAAAAACAATAACGAGCTAGGCGAGATTATCACCAAAAAACCACTTACCGCTACGGATAGTGAAATAAAAGCGAATCCGAGAGCAAGAAGCGCAAAACTAAGGGCATTTAGATTTTATGGAAATGATTGAAAATCTGCACGACAAACAAGAACTTCTAGACGAACTAGCAACCATAAATGGCAAAGAAGAGGGTCTTGGTCTGCGAACGGTACTTACTGCTCTTGCCACACTTGTTTTAGCCGTCGGCATAACGATGCCAAAAATTTATCTCTCATCAAGCATCTACTATCTAAGCCTCGAGACCGACTCGCTATATTCGAGTTACAAATCACTAAAAGAAGAAAACCGCTATCTGGAACAAAAACTAGAATTTATGAGATACAAAAACTCCGTACTAAGAACTCTCGACTAATTCCATCCTTTTAAAATATAATTAAGAATTATTTCATACAATAGTGTCTGTAATCAAAAAAGGAGATAAGATGAGTGAAGCAAAGCTACTAAAAACTATAAAACTGGCAAGCATGGAAGGCGGAATTATCACTATTAGCAAAATGGTGCATCCTTATGGAGAGAGTTCAAAACCAGTTGTCAGCATAGGTGTAAGTCTCAAAGGTGGGGAACCTGACTGGAAGGTTCATATTCCCTATGAAAATATCGACGAGTTAATATCGGCTCTTGTTGAAGCCAAAAATAACGGATAAGGAAAACAGAATGAAAAAAATAGCGACTGCTTTGGCGGCGCTCCTACTGGGCGCTTCGGTTTTTGCGACGGATTTCGAGCTTGACGGCTCACACTCGAGCGTAGGTTTTAGCGTCAAACACCTCATGGTTAGCAACGTAAAAGGTAAATTTAAAAAGTTTGACGGAAATTTTAGCTATGACGAAAAAAGCAAGAAGATAAGCGCCCTAGAAGGGATTGTCGAAACCGCCAGCGTAGATACGGATATACAAAAAAGAGACGATCATCTTAGAAGCGCCGACTTTTTTGATTCCGCAAAATTTCCAAAAATGAATTTCGTAATGACCAAGTATACGCCCCTAAAAGCAGGCAAGGCAAAAGTGGCCGGTAATCTTACAATCAAAGGAATCACAAAGCCGGTAATTTTTGACGCCGAAGTAAGCTCCCCGGTTAAAGACCCTTGGGGCGGCACTAGAATAGGGATGACTTTAACTTCGCAAATAAACAGAAAAGATTTCGGACTTAATTGGAACAAAGCCCTGGAAGCGGGCGGTTTTGTTGTCGGAGATGAAATCAAGATAAGCGTAGAGCTAGAAGGCATAGCGAAATAAAACACACAGAGGCGATCGCCTCTGTATCTCTTTTACATCATAGATTTAGCGCCCATTCCTCTTTGGGTATTGTTCATATCCCCGCTGCGCCCAGGCCTATTTGCTGGCGCTTTCTATGGTCGCAAAGCTTTCATGGCTTGGGCCTCTTTTTTTCTGCACTCTTTTAGACCATTCGTATCTGTCGCCGCATCAACGCAGCTCTTAAAATCCTTTATAACTGCCATTCTTTTTTCCGCCATCTCGCTCATCTGCTTTTTGGCAATCTCGAAATTTGCCGGATTATTAGGTCCCTCGGCAAACAAGGCGACACTTGCTAAAGTCAAGCATCCAAACGCCGAAACAACAAGGCTTTTCATATCAAACCTCCAAACGGATTTATTTACGTAGCACAGCTATTCTACTCCTATATTTTGAAAAACGGAATAAAAAATGAACAGCTACTTTTAGGAGCAAGAAAATGCAGCAAAAAATAGATTTTGAAAAACTGGTAGAGCTACTCTCCAAATATGCTCAAAACGAGTTTGCAAAAGGCGTACTATCTAGATATATAGCCACAAAGGCATTCGAAGCCGGACATCTATATTCAGATATGGGGCTTGATTCTAGAATGGAGCTCAATAAGCTTATGGCCGCAAACTATCCGCTACTATGGGCTATGCGGCCCAAGGAAAAAAGATGGAAAAAGTTTCTATTTGACGAGATAGGCTCGGTAGCTCCGGCATGCTACGGATGTCAGGATGTTGGCAACTGCTTTAAGTGCGATATCTTGGAAGTTGCAAATTGCTGATTATATTTTGAGCAGTTGATATTAATACATTGCTACATTTTTGCGCTAGAATCTCGCAAAAGCAACTCATAGAGGTGCCGCATGGAGCAAAAAAACTTACAAAATTGTAGTGATTGCGTCAAGCTTGCGGAGCTTGAAACGCTACTTGAAATATCCAGGCTTTTAATGAGCTCGCAAAGCTTGGAGCATAAGGTCTCGGACTCCTTAAAGACGTTAAAGAACTATTTGAAGCTGGAGAGATGTTCTATACACCTCTTAAATGACGAAAAAAAAGAGCTTAGCATCTTCGCTTCCATAGATTTGACGCCAAAGCAAAAGATGCTTGCCTCTTATAAAGTCGGAGAGGGTGCCACCGGTCTTGCCGCAAGCACCAAGGAGCCAATCGTAATAGAGAATATCCACAGCGACATCTTATTCTTAAACAAGACGGGAGCCAGAAGAATAGACGATATCTCATACATCGCTACGCCGATGATAACAGGTGATAGCGTCGTAGGCGTTCTGGGCGTCAACTTGACCAAAAAAACCGCTCTCGATTTCGAAGAGTGCATCAACTTTTTGACAATCGTAGGCTCGACGCTTGCTCAGGCTATAAAACTGGAAAGCGCACACAAAGAGGAGAAGAAGAAACTCGCCGAGCAAAACACATATTACAAGTCAGAGGTTCTGCAGGCGTCCAACTTTGAAAATATCATAGGCGAAAGCGCCAAAATGAAAGAGGTGTTCGGCGTTTTGAAAAAATAGCCGCCTCAAAGGCAACGGTACTAATCAGGGGCGAAACCGGCACCGGCAAAGAGCTGATAGCGGCTGCGCTCCACCAAAGCAGCAGCAGAAAAGACGGTCCGTTCGTAAAACTAAACTGTGCCGCGATACCGGAAAGCCTTCTGGAAAGCGAACTTTTCGGGCATGAAAAAGGGGCATTTACGGACGCCAAGGAGATGAGAAAAGGGCGTTTCGAGCTAGCCGACGGAGGAACCCTGTTTTTGGACGAAATAGGCGATATTTCCGCATCTTTGCAAGTTAAACTTCTCAGAGTGCTTCAAGAGCAAGAATTTGAGAGAGTCGGCGGCAGCAAAACGATAAAAGTCGACGTACGCGTAGCGGCCGCAACAAACAGAAACCTCGAAGAGATGGTTGAAAAAGGGGAGTTTAGGGAAGATCTATTTTATAGACTAAACGTCATTCCAATAATGCTCCCTCCTCTCAGAGAGAGGGGCAAGGATATATTGATGCTCGCAAACCACTTTTTATACAAGTTTTGCAAGCTTCATAAAAAAGAGCTGGAATTCGGCGAGGATGCTTATGCCGTATTATCCGACTACTCATGGCCTGGAAACATAAGAGAGCTTGAAAATACGATGGAGCGAATAGTACTTCTCAACGATAACGGCGTCATCGGGCAGAGTATAGTTGCGGCAGCTCTTCCCGGTATGTATATAAAAGAGAAGATGGACAAAAACCACTCCAGAAAAGAGGAGGTCGTAACAAAGCAAGAGCTTGAATCGATAGAAAAAGAGGCGATCATAAACGCCTTAAGGGAGTGCGGCGGAATTCAGGCCAAAGCCGCCAGAAAACTAGGTATTACCGTAAGGCAGATAGGATACAAAATCCTCAAATACGAAATAGACGTTTAAAAATAAACAGCCGTCTGCTAAAATTTTAAATCTTTAAAATAGCGGACGGTTATAAAAATATGTTCATACTAAAAACTCTTCTGGAAGCTTTTTCGCACATACTGCATATGGCGCTAAATATCTATATATGGATCGTGATTATACAAGCGCTTCTAAGCTGGGTTCGTCCAGACCCCTACAATCCGATAGTTCAAATACTATATAAACTTACCATGCCGGTATATTCGTTCGTCAGGGGCAAAATAAGAACTGTATTCGGAGGCGTGGATTTGACGCCGCTCATCATAGTATTGGCGCTACAGTTTTTAGATATATTCCTCGTTAAGATAATAAACCATTTTGCGGCCTCTATTTAGTTTTCTTTTGGCGTTCTCTATCTGCTTTGGCGCATCGCTGGATAGCCTCAAAAAAGAGCCGTCCGGATATGCCAAAGATCTATTTTTGCTAGAGATTCTAAAAGGCGATATTTCTGACAAAGAGGCCTATGAGGCATTTTTTCTAACAAAAACGCCAAAATCTGACCACTCGACGCTGCTGCTCAAAAAAACAGCCTCCAAGAAACTTGCAAGACTATTTGACTGCATGGATAGCAATATCACCAGAGCGCTCAAAAAGACGCCCGAATGTGCCGAGCTCGGGGTAAACTATAAAAAAATATCAAATCTGCTGATGTCCGGCTCAAACGAGCCCGTAGAGCTATCGAAAAACATAAGCGAAGCGGCTCCCGAGAAAGCCGCAAAAATAGAGCTGCTATCCAAGGTGGCCTTTGAGCGAAGAGCGCTTGACGCAAAGAGCGTAGAGATATATTTCGAGACCCCAAAAGAGTTTCGGGCAGCTTTTTTTGATACGCAAATAGACGATACAAACATAGACGCAATACTTGCCACGCCAAACGCAAAAAGATTCGTAAAATGGGTATTGTTCGATGCCAACCAGACAAAGCTGCAAAAGAGTATCGCCAAAGCAAAGCCAAAATCTTCATACCAAGAAGAGACGCTTTTTTTCATGGGACTAACAAAGCTAAAACATGGCGAAGACGCTCTAAAGTGCTTTAAGATGGCCGCCGAGAACGCAAAAAGCGTCGATGGCAAAGATAGGGCGCTTTTTTGGGCTTATCTGAGCTCGAAATCGCAAGAATTTTTAAAACAGATATCAAACGAAGGTGAAGTCAACTTCTACTCCATGCTGGCAAAAGAGGCGCTTGGCATAAAGCAAAAAAATATAGAGTTTTTAGAGTTAGACGATGCAAAAGAGAAAGCATTAAACGATCGTAATACGACTAGCCCTTTTTATTGTCAA
>JAEMQC010000130.1 GCA_022758985.1 Campylobacteraceae bacterium | reverse complement strand
AAGGTAATGCCCACAAGCTAAAATGCAAGCTTGAAAACGGGCAGAAAGTTATTTTGGAGTGCTGTCTTAGCGTCTATCCGCCAAGGGGTGAGTATCAACTGATGGTCTCATCCGTCACTCCCGACGGTCAAGGCTCGCTAGCCGTAGCACTAGAACAGCTCAAAAAAAAGCTCACTGAGAAAGGGTATTTTGACCCATCACGCAAAAAATCTCTGCCAAAATTTCCAAAAAAAGTAGCTCTCATCACATCCGCCACCGGCGCCGCCATCCAAGATATGCGAAGAGTCGCCGAGAAAAGATGGCACCTGACAAAATTTACGCTCTTTAATACGCTAGTACAAGGCGATACGGCCGCACCTCAAATCGCAGAGAATATAGCGTTGGCCGACAAGCTTGGGTTTGATGTCATCGTGCTGGCCAGAGGGGGTGGGAGCATAGAGGATTTGTGGGCATTTAACGAAGAGATCGTAGCCGATGCGATATTTGCGGCGAATACACCTATACTTACAGGCATAGGTCATGAGATAGATTTCACGATAGCCGATTTCGTTGCAGACCTAAGAGCTCCCACCCCGTCTGCGGCCATAGAGACGCTTTTGCCCGACAAGAACGAAGTCGTTATGCTTCTTGATTCGATGTTTGAAACATACGGTGCGGCTTTCTCTCAAATAATAGCCAAAAAAGAGACGGCGACAAAACACCTAAAAGAGCTTTTTATATCCTCTTCGCCACAATCCAAGCTATCGTTTGCGGCATCACAAATCGCTCTCTACGCTAAGAATTTTGAGACGGCTATAAGCGCAGTATTTGCGGCAAAAAACGGGGAGTTGTCTATACTAAGAAGTTCTTTTGAAGCGAAAGAACCTACAAAGACGTTTGACGCTTCGCTGGCAATGGTCGTAAAAGACGGAAAGAAAAGCGCCCTAAAAGCGCTAAAGAAAGGGGATGAGTTTGAACTCCAAAGCAAGGATACGGTTGTTACGGCAACGGTAACGAACAAAAAACCTATCTAATAGGCTTTTAGTCCGCTAAAGCTAACCGCTAGCTTTGACGCCGTCTCGGTTACGAGCCTCTCCAAAAACTTATTCATTTTCGTTTTTTCAAGCCATACTGGCTCTTTTACATTCGCCTGCTTGGCCAGCTCCATCTCCGCATCATACTGCGTACCTAGTTCATCCACGAGTCCCTCTTTTTTTGCAGCTCTTGCCGTAAATACTTTCGCATCCGCAAAAGAAGCGGTTTTGTTTATATCAAGCTTTCTAGCGTTTGCGACGTCTTCGGTAAACATCTTATACGTATCGTCAATCAGAGACTCTATGTGCGCCCTTTCTTTCGGGGTCCATTTTCTAAACATCGTGCCGGCCTCTTTATACTCTCCGGCTTTTATCACTTGGCTCTCAACGCCGAGCTTCTTCATAAGCCCTTCCACGTTGGCGCCCTCAAACAGCACTCCGATGGAGCCTACCGTACTTCCGGGGTTGGCTATTATCTTATTGGACCAGATGGATGCGTAATAGCTTCCGCTTGCCATAGTGCCCGCCGCATACGCAACGACTGGCATCTTCGCCTTTAATCTCTTTACAGTCAGAGCCATCTCTACCGATGGAGCTACAGAGCCGCCGGGAGAGTCTACTATCAATAATACACCTTTTACCTTCGCATCCTCAACCTCTTTTACATCCTCTAGAAATTTATCCGCAGACATAATAGGACCGTTTATATATATCTTCGCAAGATTTGGCTGCTTTATCTTCTCTTCGGACGAAGAGTAGAAGATAAAAAATATTATAAGCAAGAAAATAAGCGCTTTAAAATTATTTTGAATAAAACCTATCGGCGCCGTTATCGGCCAAAGCACCCTTTTTAAAAACTCACCCATTTATAGAAACTCCGTTTACTATCAACTTATCAACGCTATTTGTATGCAAAATTACCTGCAAAGGCAGATACTCATCCTCGTCCACAAAACCAGGTAGACAAAAACCGATCAAATCGGCCTTTTTCCCAACTTCAAGCTTGCCGCTATCGATTCCAAGAGCGTTTGCGGCATTTAGTGTAACACTCTTTAGCAGGTCATAAGGAAGCACTTTTAGACTCAGGTCGGTATAGCCAAAAATTGCACTCCTAAGCTCATTCCATAGATTTAACGAGAAGTTTGAGCTAAGCCCGTCCGTGGCGGTAATATACTCTATCCTCATATTCTTAGCTGTCTCTACATCAAATAGTTTCATTCCAAGAAGCCTATTCGACACCGGGCAGTGCACTATATAAGAGCCAGCGTTTCTGATACTCTCAAACTCTGTTTCGTTCGCATGAGTACAATGCACAAACATAGTATCAAGCCCGTCAAACTTCGCCAAAAACTCATCCGCCTTAATAGCGCTTCTCTCAATTCCAAAAAAAGCCTTAAAAAAGGCCTTGAACTCGCCCCTACTTCTATCAAGCCAAAAACGCTCCGCCTTGCTCTCCATAAAATGAGTGCACATCTTTAGCGAATTCTCTTTCGCAAAGCCAATCGCAAAATCCATAAGCGTTCTTGAGCACGCATAGGCGGAATGAATGGAGACCGCAGGAGTCAACATTTCGTTCGAATAGCGTTTTGTTAGCTCGAAGCGCCTCATAAAGTCGGCTTTGATCTCCTCGCTTCTCTCTTCGCCGGTGCCTAGTATCTCGTTAAACAACGTCACGCGAAGACCGCTTCTCGATAAAATCTCTATATCTTTGCCGAACGAACTGACGGCGCCCAAGGCGCCGACTCCGCTTTTTCTCATCTGCAAAAGAGCGTCGGCCATAGATGATTCCAGCTCCTCTTCGCTGGTTAGCTCTTTTTTCTCTATTACGCTGGTTAGCCAGTCGATGAAATTTCCATAGTGAAGCGTCGTTTTGTTTTTGCTAAATTCGATATGGGTATGAGCATTAATAAGTGAAGGCATAATAACGGAGTTTTTACCGAGGTATTCGTAAGCGGCGTCCGGATATTTAGACTTTGCAAGCTCCCTATCAAAACTGATTTCTAAAATTTCGGAGTCGAAAATAACGGCGCCGTTTCTAATAATTTTGCGCTCGTCATCCATCGTAATAAGATAGTCGGCAGCCAAAATATTCATCTAAATTTACCCTAAAGCTTATATTGGCGTAATTTTAACTGATTTCGCGTTTAGAAATAATTAATTTTAACCATATCTTTGCTTTGGCTAGTTTTCATCTGCAATTGCTATAATTTGTAAATCGAAAAATTATGAAAAGGGATTTAATGAAAGTAGTAGTCATACAAGGACCGAACATCAATCTTTTGGGTCTTAGGGAGCCGCACATATACGGACCGATGAGAATGGAAGATATACATGAAAATATGAGAAACTTCGCATCCCAAAACAACGTAGAACTTGAATTTTTCCAAAGCAATCTTGAGGGCGAAATAGTAGATAGAATCCAAGAGTGTATCGGGAATACAGACGCAATCATAATCAACCCTGCGGCATACACCCACACCTCGATAGCTATAAGGGACGCTATTCTTGCCTGTGGCATTCCTACGATAGAGACGCATATCTCCAACCCTGCAAGAAGAGAGGAGTTTAGACACACCTCAATGGTAGCCCCTGCATGCCACGGCACCATATCTGGCTTTGGACCGTTTTCCTACCACCTGGCGCTTATAGCGGCTATCCAAATAGCAAACGAAGTAAAAGCCATTCAAGAGGCTCAAGCGCAAGCGGCGATACAACAGGCCTAATGTTTTTTATCACCAAAGACGAATCGGAGATTTTTTACGAAATCTCCTACTCAAACGACAACGCCCTACTTCTGACCAATGAGAATGAAAACTACCTTTTTACGGACGGCAGATATTTCGAAGAGGCGAAAGCGGCGGCAAAAAACTGCGAAGTCATACTCTCAAGTTCGCTCTTCAAATCTGTCGCAGGAGTTGCCAGAAAAAATAAAATCGAAAAGATATGCTTTGACCCTCATAAAACGCCACATGCCGATTTTTTGGAGCTAAAAAAGCTATCGGGCTCATCGCTATTTGCAAAAAAGGGGGCGCTTTCTAAAAAAAGAGCGGTCAAAAGAGACGACGAACTCCAAAAAATAAAAAAAGCGGTTAAGCTCGGAGCCCATGGGTTTGAAGCTTTCGCCAAAAAAATCTCTTTCGAGAAGAGTTCTCAAAACGAATACTCGCTTGCATATAGCGCAAAAGAGTGTTTAACAAACAAAGGAGAGCTGCAGGTTAGCTTCGAACCAATAACGGCAATAGACGAAAATGCGGCAAACCCGCACGCAAGAGCGACCGCAAAGCTGCTACAAGAGGGCTCGCTACTACTTTTTGACGGCGGCGTAAAGTTTGAGAGGTACTGCTCGGATAGAACTAGAACCGCTTTTTTCAAAGACGGATTTAGCTTCGAAAAAAAACAGGGCTTTAAAGACCAAAAACTGCAACATATATACGATACGGTACTAAAGGCGCAAGAGGCAGCCATATCTGCAGCAAAACCGGGCATGAAGGCAAAAGAGCTGGACAAAATCGCAAGAGACGTAATAGAGGCGGCAGGATACGGTGAATATTTCGTACACTCTCTAGGACACGGCGTAGGGCTGGATATACACGAATATCCGTATATCAACAAAAAATCGGAAGAGATTTTGACGGAAAACATGGTATTTACGATCGAACCCGGCATCTACATACCCGGACACTACGGGGTACGCATAGAAGACATGGTCGTTTTAACCTCTAACGGTGCGGAGGTACTCTGATTTTTACTAGACTGGGATATAAAAAAACCAAAATAGCCAAAGGGTATACGCTCATAGAGACTCCGCTCTTTCCAAAAAACGAAAGCCTGCGGCAAAAAAGAAGGCATGCCGCTCTTTTAGGGGTCGGCTCCAACATCAAAAAACCGATGCACACGATAAAAAAACTATACTTTTTTTTAAAAAAAGAGCGCTCGGTTGATATTTTGCACACTTCGCATATACTGCAAAATCCGCCGTTTGGTTATACTGATCAACCTGATTTTTTTAACGCCGTAATCGAAGTAGCCACCGATTTACCACCATTAGCGCTGCTAAAAAAGGTTTTATGGATAGAAAAAAAGTTCGGACGCAGGCGTAGTTTTAAGAATGCACCGAGAACTCTTGATCTTGACATAATTTTTTTTGAAAACTTGGTAATGTATAATAAAAAACTAACATTGCCGCACCCTGAGTACAAGAATAGAGCAAGCGTCTTGGTGCCTATGACATATAAAAGAAGTAAGCTAAAATGGAAAAAATGAAACTCTTAAGCTTTCAAGCTGAAACCCCTGCTCTGGCGCTCAAAAAAGCACAGGAGAGATGTGGGGAGGATGCGCTTGTTATAAGCACGAAGCTAATCCAGCAAAAGACGCTTACATCGCCAGCTCTATACGAAGTAATAGTAGCCGTAGAAAACGAGCCTAAACAGCCCGCCTTGCAGCCAAAAGCTCAGCCAAAACCCATTTTGAACACGACGGATACACCAAAAGAGGATGTCGTATTCTCTATTTCGGCGGTGGCAAAGCAGATGAACGAGATAGAAAAACTATCGGAAGCAGCAAAAAACATATCCACGCCGATAAAAAAAGAACAGAGAGTCGAAACGAGCGAACTTTTGCCAAAGCATGTAGATTTTGAAGAGATCAAAACGATCAAAACTGAAATCTCAAAACTGGTAGATAACGTCAAGCTGATACAAAACATGGTTTGGGATACAACGGAGGTCATAAGAGACGGTCTCGTAATACCGCCGGAATTTGCGGAGATATACAAAATCTCTAGAGATAGCGGCATGTCGGAAGAGCATCTATTTGAGATTATGAAGTTAACGTTAGAGCATATGCAGCCGAAAATGAGAGAAAACTCCGCTACGGTTAGGCGCTATTTCAACGTGCTACTACGAAAGCTTTTGCCTGTCCGCCATGAGATAAGAGCAAATAGCGCAAGCAAAAAAATAATAATGCTAGTAGGTCCTACCGGCGTCGGGAAGACCACTACGCTTGCCAAGCTTGCCGCTAGATATGCGTTCAAGCAAGACGTGAAATACAAAGTCGGCATTATCACGCTAGACACCTATAGAATAGGCGCCGTGGAGCAACTAATGCAGTATGCGAAGATGATGAAGCTCTCTATCGAGGCGGTTGTCGACCCGGCCGAGTTTAAAACAGCTCTATCCTCGCTCAGAGGGTGTGATTATATACTCATAGACACGGTCGGGAGTTCGCACTACGATAAAAAGAAAATCAACAAACTATCTAACTTCATAAAAGCGGAGAGCTCGCTGAGCATAGACATATCTCTCGTACTATCCGCAAACACGAAATACGAGGATCTAAAAGAGATGTATAATAACTTCTCATCGGAGCTGGACATAGATACGCTTATTGTAACAAAATTAGACGAAACAAAGTGTTTTGGAAATATGTTCAGCCTTCTTTATGACATTAAAAAACCTGTCAGCTACTTCTCCACGGGGCAAGAGGTGCCAGAAGACCTGATAGTAGCTTCATCTGAGTTTTTCGTCGACTGTCTACTAGATGGATACAAGGCTAGACATGCAAAATAAAATAAACATAGAAAACACGCAAGCAAAAAGACTGCAAGAGCTTGTCGGCAAAAAAACGCCAGCAAAAAACAGCAACACAAAGTTTATTGCAATAACCAGCGGCAAGGGTGGAGTTGGCAAAAGCACAATGAGCGCCAATATGGCGTATGTTCTCTCGAAACAGGGGTTTAAAGTAGCTTTGTTTGACGCCGACATAGGGCTTGCAAACCTAGATGTACTACTCAATGTAAAAACACAAAAAAATATCCTTCATGTCCTAAAAGGCGAAGCGACACTCAGCGAAACAGTAGTCAAAGTAGACGAAAACCTGACGCTTATCCCAGGCGAGAGCGGAAATGAAATACTCAAATATACAACCGAAGAGGTTTTGGATAAGTTCATCGAAGATAGCGCGGAGTTGGAGAACTTTGATTTTGTCATCATAGATACCGGAGCTGGAATAGGCGATACCGTACAAAAATTCGTTAACGCATCGGACATGACAATAGTAATCACAACCCCGGATCCAACGGCGATTACTGACGCATACGCAATGGTAAAAGTCATAAGCGCGAACAAAGAGAAGGTGCTTATGATATTCAATCAGGTTTCAAGCGAAAAAGAGGCAAACCTGAACTTCGAAAAGATAGAGAAGGTGGCAAAAAGTAAACTCAGAAAAGATTTCTCTTTGGAGCTGATAGGTCATATAACAAAAGATTCAGACATACAAAAAAGCGTAAAAGGTAGATTTTTGTTTACAAAAAACTATCCTCACGCCAAATGTACCTCGGAAATAGAAAAAATAAGCGAGCGCCTAGCGGAAAAGATGGAACGAAAAGTGCTTGATCCAAATAGAGAGAGCGGGCTATCAGGCTTCTTTAAACGTTTAATCAAACAGTTTTAACCCGCAAAAAACACACAAGCCGGAAGCATATGGTAAGCGTAAATAATTTTATATCCTTTTTGACGCTCAACGGTTTTTTCATAGGGCTAGCATTCGCCATATTAAAGCTAACCGATCCGTTGTATATAGTCTTCGCCGTAGTGTTTATCACGGCGCTGTTTTATATGATATCGATTACCGCAGCGTCATTTTTTATAAAAAATATAGAGTTTAAGCCTCGATATAGAATAAAAAAAGAAAAATACGAAACAGCGATAGACACTGCTATAATAGAGCTTGAAAAAAGAGAGAGACTCATAAAGGATATGTATGAGTTTATCAAAGAGCTTGAAGACGAAGAGTATGAAGACATAAAGCGAGAGACGGCACATGCAATACAAGCCACAAAAAGGCGTTTTTGATGGCACAAAAACGAGGCGTTGACAGCTACGACGAAAACATGAAATTTACGCAAGACGATCTTGCCGTAAAATTTCTACCAGCTGTAAAAGCGCTAGCCTTCAAACTAAAAGAGAGGCTTCCTTCAAGCGTCGAAGTGGCCGATCTTATATCCATAGGTACAGAGGAGCTAGTCAAGCTAGCCAGAAAATACGATGAGACCCAAAACGACTCTTTTTGGGGATACGCTAGAAAACGGGTCTATGGCGCTATGCTCGATTATCTTAGAAGCCTCGATACCGTAAGTAGAGCTGATAGAAAACTCATTAAGGACGTCGACAGGGTCGTCTCTAAGCAGTTTGCCGAGACGGGCGAAGAACCTAGCGACGAATTTATATCAAAAGAGCTAGGCGTAGATGTGTCAAAAGTAAGAGAAGCCAGAAGCTCCATAGGCGTCTTTAACGTAATGCCGCTTGGAGAACAGCTTCAAGTATATAAAGACTCCGATACGCTAGAGGGGCTAGAAGAAGAAGAACTAATAAAAAGAGTAAAGATGGCGCTAGAGTGTTTTTCGCAGAGAGAGCAGACCATTATACAGCTTTACTATTTTGAGGAGCTCAAACTAGAGGAGATAAGCGAAATTTTGGGAATTACGACGTCCAGAATATCACAAATTCACAGACATGTTTTGACAAAAATCAGAGAGGCGTTAGGAAACTAAAATGGCAGATATTCTAAGTCAAGAAGAGATTGACGCCCTCCTCGAGGTCGTCGACGACGATACCGATGTCGATACGCTCACGACCGCCAAAGAGATATTAGACCAAAAACATATAACCCTCTACGACTTCAAACGTCCAAACAGGGTCTCAAAAGAACAGCTGCGTGCATTCAGGGGTATCCACGACAAGATGGTGCGCTCCATGTCTAGCCAGATAAGCTCTGTTATGCGTTCAATCGTGGAGATACAACTGCACTCGATAGATCAGATGACATACGGCGAATTTTTGATGAGCTTGCCGTCTCCTACGAGCTTTAACGTATTTTCGATGAAACCGCTAGAAGGCAACGGCGTACTGGAAATAAACCCGTCCATCGCCTTTCCGATGATAGACAGGCTTCTGGGCGGCGGCGGTGAGGGATATGAGGCAAACCGTGACTTTACCGATATAGAGCTAAACCTTCTAGATACGATGCTGCGCGTCATTATGCAAAACCTAAAAGAGGCATGGGCATCTGTTACCGATATGTATCCCGTCGTCGAAGCAAAAGAGTCAAGCCCGAATGTAGTGCAAATTGTCGCCCAAAACGAAATCGTAATCATGGTCGTAATGGAGCTTATTATCGGGCATACGAGCGGCATGATGAATATCTGCTATCCAGTCATCAGCCTGGAGCCTCTACTACCGAAACTCGCAAACAGAGACATTATGCTCTCAGAGACCTCATCCAGAAAAAGTAGAAATAGAGAGCTTAGAGCCCTTCTTGGCGGTGCGAAAGTTGAGCTTGAAGCGGTGCTAGGAACGACGGAGCTGGACCTAAAAACGGTCTTGGATATAAGCGTAGGCGATATAATAAGACTAGACCAACCGGCAAACGATATGGCTACCCTAACCGTAAATGGAAAACCGAAATTCGAAGCGGAATTTGGCGTACAAAGATTTAGAAAAACGGCTAAAGTACAAAAGATAATCAGAACAGAGCACGACGACGTCAAAGATATGCTACAAAGCCTCGAAAACGAAAGGGCAAAACGTCTAGCGCAATTTAAAGAAGAGGCTGCAAATGGATAATTTCTTAGAACTTCTCGAAAAAGAGATAACGGCTACGATAGAAGGGCTTATCGGGAAAAGACCGGAAGTTAGCATTAAAAGCAAAGAGGCTCTAACTGAGTTTTCAAATATTATAGCGCCACTCGTTGTGGCAGATGTCAGCGTAAGCGGGGACGCTAGCGCGAAACTAAAAGTCATGCTCTCCCCAAAGCTTGCCACTGCGCTATCCGATATGATTCTTGGCGGAGAGGGAACAAGCAAGGACGAAGCGGATGCTGATGATCTAGACGCAAATAAAGAGATAATCTCAAATATACTAGGTACGCTATCCACATCCCTCGGTGCACAAAAAACTCTTCCAAAACTTAGCTTCAACATCGACAATATACTCTTTATAGCTCCCGGCGGCAATATAGACATATCTGATTTTTCAAAGCTCGTCGTTTTCAATTTCGGCGTAGGAGAAATCAAAGACGTTATCATGTTTGCGATGGATAGAGCGCTCGAAAACTCTCTAGACAAAAAAGAGCCCGTTCAGACGTTTGAGGCGGCCGTAGAGCAAAAAATAATCGCTCCGGAGAAGGTACCGCTAAGCTCCGAGGAGATGAAAAACATCGGTCTTTTGATGGACGTCAAGCTACCAGTCAAGGTAAGAATAGGTAGCAAAAAAATGCTTCTAAGAGACGTCATCAATATGGACATAGGCTCTGTAGTGGAGCTAAACCAGCTAGCCAACGAGCCGCTAGATATACTGGTGGATAACAAAAAGATAGCGGAAGGCGAAGTCGTAATAGTAGACGGAAATTTTGGCGTACAGATAACATCCATCGGCACGAAAAAAGAGAGACTCGAACAGTTAAAAGGCTAAAAAAGCTAAAATTTCACCCTAAAAAAGCCTAAAAGAAGCCTTTAATGATAGATTTTGACAAGTTCGTAAAATATTCAAAAGCGGGTCCAAGATACACAAGCTACCCTACAGCTGTTGAGTTTACTGAAAAATTTAGCGAAATAGACTTTGTAAAACAACTAGAAGCCTCCAACAACTCCGGCAAGCCGATGTCGCTTTATTTTCACCTTCCATTTTGCCGTTCAGCTTGTTATTTTTGCGGCTGCAATGTGGTCTTTACTAGCAAAGACGATAAAAAAACAAGATACATCGAATACCTCAAAAAAGAGATGGCGATACTTTCAAAACATCTAGATACGAAAAGAGTCGTAAGCCAACTGCATTTTGGCGGCGGAACGCCTACGTTTTTTAGCGCCGACGAATTACGAGAGATAATAGCTCTAATACGCTCTTATTTTACGAACTTTGAAAAAGATGCTGAAATATCATGTGAGATAGACCCTAGATTTTTGAACGAAGAGCAGATGAAAGTGCTGATTGACGGGAGCTTCAACCGCATCAGCTTCGGTGTACAAGACTTTGACGAAAAAGTACAAACAGCGGTACATAGACAACAAAGCTTCGAACTTACAAAAAACGCCGTGGATCTCGCTAGAAGATATGGCATAGAGAGCATCAATATGGATCTCATTTACGGTCTGCCGTATCAAAGCCTTGAAAGCTTCAAGGAGACCCTCAAGAAGTCGGTAAGCCTTGACGTTGACAGGTTTGCCGTATTCAACTATGCCCATGTGCCGTGGCTCAAAAAAACGATGCGCAAAATCGACGAGACGACGCTGCCACATCCTAGCGAGAAGCTCTCAATCCTCAAATTTACGATAGATTATATGAGCGAAATGGGCTACAAAATGATAGGCATGGATCACTTCGCAAAGCCGACCGACGAGCTCTATCTGGCTGTAGAGAAAGGAGAGCTTCATAGAAACTTTCAAGGCTATACGACCAAAGGCGGCTCCGACCTCATAGGCGTGGGGCTTACCAGTATATCGGAGCTTGAGGGATGCTATAGCCAAAACTACAAAGAGATGGACGAATACGAGTCGATGATAGATGCAGGCAAACTCCCTGTTCATAGAGGGGTAGCGCTAAGCGAAGACGACAAAATACGCAAAAAAGCGATTATGGATTTGATGGGGGGCTTTAGACTCTCTTTTGCCGCACTAGACAAGCAGTTTGGCATCAATTCAAAAGAGTATTTCAAAGAGGCGCTGTCAAAACTAGGCGAGTTCGAGGCAGATGAACTACTAAAGATAACCGAAGAGGGTATCGAAATCTCACCTACAGGCAGAATGGTGGTGCGAAATATTGCCATGAGCTTTGACGCATATCTAAGCGCCGATGACGCAAATAAAAACAAGTTTTCAAAAACAGTATGACAAAAGATTTCGAACTTATAGACCTAGCCAAAACCGGCGACGATTGTGTAAAATGCGGCAAATGCATTCCTGTGTGCACTATACATGCCATTAGTCCTGATGAGACCACTAGCCCGAGAGGTTTTCTCGATCTTTTGGCGGCTCACAAAAGATGCGATCTGCCTCTCGATAAAGAGAGTAAGCGAA
>JAEMQC010000127.1 GCA_022758985.1 Campylobacteraceae bacterium | reverse complement strand
CAAACACTCCGGTCGATGAAAAACCTTTGTCTATTTCGGCACCACCGATTGTTTTGACGGTGTTTAATAACCTATTGATTCCATAGGATAGATACGAGTCTTTTAGGTAGCTATTTTTACCCTCTATCCCAAATTCTTTTTGTTTGCCGTTGTAACCGCCATATTGAGTTCTTTCAAAGATTGATTCGTTGTAAAAGCTCTTTATGCTTGCCGTCTCAAAAGTGTGCTTGTAGCTGGTGGATATAAATATTTGCCTTGCATTTGTATAGGCGGAGCCGTCATTTGGATCTACAGGCCATCCGCCGTCATATGCCGTAAAAGAGTCTATTTTTTTATAGCTTGCCTCTATTACGTCTTTTTTTGTTGGCGTAAGACCTAGTAAAAACGAGTTGTATGCATTTGAGTATCTATCTGATTCTAGTGAGCTGTCGAATTTGCCATAGCCCGAACTACCCTTTTGGGGTGCAGCTGCAGAAAAGCCTGTGGCTATTGTCTTTGAACCATTCGCTTTTGCGTACAGCAATTCGTTTTTATATGAAATGGATAGTCCGTTTGATTTATAACCGTAACTTCCGATTGCCGACGTTAGTTTTGCATGAAGTCCATCTTTTGGTTTTTCTGTATTTACCGAGATGACACCTGCTACGGCGTCGGCTCCATACACACCAGACTGTGCTCCTTTGATGATATTGATTTCTTCCATATCATTTAAAAGCAGATGTTGCGAAAATGCCTCGGCAGTTATGCCTGTTATATCGTTTGCCCTTACGCCGTCTATCAAAAATAGCGTTTTGCCGTTATCCATTCCTCGCAGGTATATGTTTTCCGTTTGTCCTATACCACCATTTGCGCTAAAGGGAATTTTATTTTCTAGAGCATCCGTAACGCTTCGATATCCGTTTTCTTCTATTTCGCTTTTGCCTATTTTGTCGGTGTCTGAAGTTAGAAGATGTTTTTCGACTGTTTCTGCGGAGGCTTTAACCGTGATTGTTTCTATGTTCACGGTTTGGTCTGCAAGCAGCGCCGTGCTTGCCAAAATTGACAATATTACTGTTTTTTTCAAATAAATCTCCTCTAAATGTTAATCGTAAATGCGTGTATTAGTTAGAGGTTTCGGAGGGTGGGGCTAATCCTGAGAATGTGTTTGAGAAGTCGTTTTTGAGGAAAAAAGAGCACGAAGCACTCCTCGCCGATAGCTTGACGGCGGATACACAGGCTAGTATGCCAGCATGTGTAAAGTAGCGTTTGCTAGATATTCTTCGTTTCATGGCGCAATTGTAGTGTAAAAAACATTACGAAAGCGAGAGGGGCGAAGCCCTCTTGCACACTATGATAGTTTGTTTCTTGCGATTTTTGCAGCCTCTACCATATTGATTAGCGAGGCTTTTACCTCCTCCCATTTTCTGGTTTTTAACCCGCAGTCCGGATTTATCCATACTTTTGAAGCCGGTAGCACCTCTAGTATCCCATCTATTTGAGCCCTCATCTCTTCTACACTTGGTATCCTAGGCGAGTGTATGTCGTAGATTCCAGGACCTACCTCTTTGCCGTAGCCAACTTTTTTGAACACACCAAGTAGTCTATTGCCTGCCTTTGCCGTCTCTATCGTGATAACATCAGCGTCCATTGCCTCCACCGTATCCATAATGTCGTCAAAAACACTGTAGCACATATGCGTGTGTATTTGTGTATCTGCTTTGACCGCAGAGGTACTTATCCAAAAGCATTTGAGCGCCATCTCTTCGTATGCTTTTTTCTTTGTGCTTCTGAGCGGATACCCCTCTTTGAAAGCCGCTTCATCGACTTGTATGATTTTGATACCTGCCGCCTCAAGGTCGAGCACCTCATCTCTCACGGCGACGGCGAGTTCGGCGCATATATCTTCTTTTGTGATATCATCTCTTTCAAAGCTCCAATTAAGCAAAGTAACTGGACCTGTTAACATCCCTTTCATCCATCGCTTGCTCAGGCTTTGGGCGTATTTGGCGTATTCTACCGTCATCGGCGCTTTTCGCTGGACGCTTCCGTATATGATAGGCGGCTTTACACACCTGCTACCGTAGCTTTGCACCCAGCCTAGCTGGCTTACGACTACGCCCTCTAACAGTTCACCAAAATACTCGACCATATCATTTCTCTCAAACTCACCGTGCACAAGCACGTCAAGCCCTATTTCATCTTGAAATTCCACACACTCTTTGATAAACTCTTTGATTTTTGCCTCATACTCATCTTTGCTTATCACTCCATCCTTAAAAGCCTTGCGAACAGCCCTGACATTCGCACTTTGTGGGAATGAGCCTATAGTAGTCGTTGGAAGGAGTGGCAAGTTAAGCGCTTTTTTTTGCAAAACTATTCGTTGCTCAAACGATTCAGCTCTTTTTGAGGCGGTATCTAACGCAAGTTTTGCCGCAGAGATGACGCTTTGATTTTGCGTTTTTTGCGATGTCTTTCTGCTGTGCGCCGCTATTTTGTTTGCTTCAATACTCTTTTTATCTTTGTCACTTAACTCTTTGTCAAAAAATATTTTAGAGAGCAGTTCTACCTCTTTGGCTTTTTCATTCGCAAAAGCAAGCCATGAAAGCACTTCCGCAGCGATGTTTGATTCGTTTTTGAGAGAGTATGGAACGTGCAAAAGCGAGCATGATGGAGCAACGACCAATCTATTTTTGTCAAAATCACGTGATATTTGCTCCAAGAGCAATATTTTTTCATCCAAATCAGCCGCCCAAACATTTTTGCCATCTATTACTCCGGCTATCAATGTTTTGCCGGAAGCATCGAGCGCCTTTAGCGCTTGCAGGTTTTCTTTTCCGTGTACAAAATCAAGGGTAATACCCCAAATTGGCGTGTCACAAAGCACATTCGCCGCTTCTACGGCATGGTCAAAATAGGTAGCGACCACGATTTTTGCACCTTTGGCGGCGACGGGAAGTCTATTGTACGCCGTTTTGAGCATTGAGAGCACGTTTTCATCAGGTTCACAAACGGCTATAGGCTCGTCTATTTGGATAATAACCCCATCCGCAAAGCCTGCTATATCGCAAACCAGTTTCTCATAAGCGTCAAGCAGTTTTCCAAAAAGTGCATCTTTTAGCCCCAAACCACCGTTTGACAACGCCAAAAAAGTCACTGGACCTATGATGTTTATTTTCGGCGTTTTACAAAATTTGCAAGCCTCGTCATAAGCTTTTTTGAGCGCATCTGCATTTGGAGCAAAAACGCTTTTTTCGTCTAGTTCCGGCACTAGGTAGTGATAGTTTGTATTAAACCATTTGAGCATCGAAAGCGAAGTGTGCGTCTCATCGCCTCTTGCCATCGTAAAATATCTCGCTTGTGAGTTGCTTATATCCGCAAAACGCAACGGAATGGCGCCTAGATGAAACATCATATCAAGCATTCCGTCATAGTAGCTAAAGTCGTTTGCGCTTACCACGTCAAATCCACTTTGTAGCTCGTAAGCTCTACGTCTTAACGCTGCAGCTGTGTTTTCAAGCTCCTCAAACGATATTTTGCCACCCCAATACGCCTCTAGCGCAAATTTTAACTCTCTATTTTCGCCAATTCTAGGAAATCCTAGATTGTAACTATTGATTTTTTTTGACATTAGTTGCCCCTTTGTTATTTTTTATTTATGAAACAATATTGAAAAACAAAGTTAGCGAGGCGGAGCGAGTCCTGTTTTGCGGTGTCGGCAACGGCATTGTTTTTTGGGTTTTATTTTTGAAAGAGAGAGCGCAAGGAAGGTTCTTCGTCTAAATACGCAGTTGCAGTGTTGCGCCTTAGAGCTAGGCAAAAAGACGACACTACTTACCCCGGAGGTAAATTCTATAGTTTTGAGACAGGCTATTTTTGAGCTTGGAGGGTCGTCATCTGAGCCAATTAGCGCACGCAAAATCGGGCATCTGTTTTTCGCCCGTATGCTTGAAGTAAGGCGGTTTAGTTTGGACAGAGCTACGCTAAGAAGTATACCAAAAAACGAAAAATATCGTCTCAATGTGCACCTTTTTCTCATATTCCGTCCAAAATTTTTGCGTTATTGTATCAAAAAATCAATGTTTCCAAAGAAGGCTTTTTATGAGCAGCATATCGGCGTACGCCTCTTTTTTTGCGGATGGATTGCGTAACAAAAAGCTAGGGTGAAAAGTCGGTATCAGCTTAGCTCCTTTGTACTCCATTAGCGTGCCGCGCACTTTCATTATCGAGTGGTTTTGTCCCAAAAGCGAATTGAGCGCCGTAGCCCCAAGCGCCACTATCAGTTCCGGTTTTATTAGCTCTATCTGTTTTTCTAGATACGGTTTGCAGCTTGCTACTTCGGATGGGGCAGGGACTCTGTTGTTTGGCGGACGACATTTGACTATATTGGCTATATAGGCGTCCTCTCTTTTGATGCCGATGGCGTTTTCTATCATCTTTGTTAACAGCTCTCCCGCCTTACCGACGAACGGTTTAGCGCTCTTATCTTCCGCTTCTCCGGGGCCTTCGCCGACGAACATCACCCTAGCGTTCTCGTTTCCTTCTCCGAATACGACGTTTGTTCTTGTTTTTGCCAGTTCGCACAGATGGCAGCCGAGTACGGTGGTCTTTAGGCCTGCCATGCTCGATGGAAGCTCGAAGCTCTCTTTTATCTCAAAATCTTTTATTGGTTTCACATAACAAAATCCCAAGCTTTTGAGGTAGTGCAGGTATTTTAGTTTTAGCGCTAGGTTTAGGTTTTTCATCTATTTGTTACCGATTTCGTTTTTTATTTTTTCCAAAAACTCTTTTCTATCTATCTCTATTGCACCCATCGATGCCAGATGCGGGGTGTATTGCTGGCAATCTATGATATTTATGCCTAGCTGTTTTGCATTGGCGCACAAAAACCACAGAGCTGCCTTTGACGCATCGGGGGACTTATAAAACATAGATTCTCCAAAAAATACGCCTCCCAGCTTGACGCCGTAAAGGCCGCCGACCAACTCTTTATTTTTGTAACACTCAACGCTTTGGGCAAATCCGATTTGGTGGAGTTTGACGTACGCCTCTATGAAAGCTTCGCTTATCCATGTTCCGCCGGCATCTTTTCTAGTTTCTCCTGCGGCGCACGCTTCTATGACGCCCCTGAAGTTTTTATTGATGCAAAACTCGAAGCTCTGTTTTTTGATGCTCTTTGCAAGGCTTTTGTGTAGCCTAAAATCCTGTGGATATAGTACGGCTCTAGGGTCTGGCGAGTACCAAAATACATAGCCGTTGTCGATAAACCACGGGAAAATACCTTGTGAATACGCTGCTATCAGTCGCCCAGGCTCCAAGTCCCCGCCGATAGCTACAAGTCCGTCCTCGTCCGCCGTACTCGGATGCGGGAAGCTGTATTTGTCTGGACAAAAAACGCCAAAAGGGCTTTGTAAAACTGTCATATCTTGAAAACTAATGCACCTTGCTTCATACCAACCGCAACTTTGCCGCCTTTTGCTAGCTTGCCAAATAGCAGCTCATCTATGAGTGCATCTTTTACTTCTCGTTCTATGAGTCCGCCCAGAGGCCTTGCGCCCATTTTCGAATCGTAGCCTTTTTCGGCTAGATACTCTTTGGCTTTTTTGTCGAAAGTTATCTCGACGTTCTTTTGTTTTAGGAATATGGATAGTTCGAGCAACATCTTCTCTACGACTTTTATCATCGTTTCGCGAGATAGCGGCGCAAAGTTGATCGTGGCCGTCAAGCGGTTTCTAAACTCCGGCGTAAAGAAGTTTTTGACCGCCTCGTCGCTTCTGGCGGATTCGTTCGGTGCAAAGCCCATGACCGGAGCCTCGGAGCTTCCTAGATTACTAGTCATTATGAGTATGACGTTTCTAAAATCGGCCTTCATACCGGTATTGTCGGTCAAGGAGGCGTTATCCATGATTTGAAGTAGGATATTGGCTATATCCGGATGAGCCTTTTCGATTTCATCCAAAAGCACTACGCAGTAAGGATTTTTTCTTACCGCTTCGGTGAGCAGCCCGCCTTGCTCGAAGCCAACATACCCGGGAGGCGCTCCGACAAGCCTTGATACGGCGTGCTTTTCCATATATTCGCTCATATCAAAGCGCTCAAAGTGTATTCCGAGCGTAGAGGAGAGCTGTTTACACACCTCCGTCTTACCGACACCGGTAGGTCCCGTGAACAAAAATGAACCAATAGGCTTATCTACTCTCGTTAGTCCGGCTTTTGAGCGTTTGATCGCTTTTACGACCTCTTCTATAGCCTTGTCTTGTCCAAAGACTACGCCTTTTAGATCTTTTTCCAGCTCTCTTAAGCTTTCAAGCTCGTTTTTCTCCATAGATTTTAGAGGTATCTTTGTAATTTTAGAGATTATCTTCTCTATGTCTATCTCTTTTACTGTTCGTTTTTGTTTTGTGGCCGGTAGTAGCCTAAACGCCGCGCCCGCTTCGTCTATCGCATCTATTGCCTTATCTGGTAGTTTTTTGTCTTTTATATATTTGTTTGTTAGATCGACGGCCGCTTTTAACGCTTCCGGGGAGTATTTGACGTTGTGGAACTCCTCGTATCTCTTTTTTAGCCCCTCGATTATCTGATAGCTTTCTTCGATACTAGGCTCGTTTACGTCTATTTTCTGAAATCTCCGCCCGAGCGCACGGTCTTTTTCGAAGCTCGATTTGTATTCGGCGAACGTCGTCGCTCCGATACATCTTAGCTTTCCGCTTCCAAGTGCCGGTTTTAGCAGATTTGCCGCATCCATTGAGCTGCCGTTTGCGCTTCCGGCGCCTACTATCATGTGGATCTCATCTATAAAGAGTATTACGTTTTCCTCTTTTTCAAGTTCGGCTAGTACCCCTTTGAGTCTCTTTTCGAAATCACCTCTATATTTTGTGCCGGCTACCAATGAGCCTACATCTAGGGCAAATATCTTTGCGCCCCTTAGCGGAGCCGGTACGCTCTCTTCGGCAATTTTTAGAGCCAGACCTTCCACGACTGCCGTTTTACCGACCCCCGGTTCACCTACTAGTATCGGATTGTTTTTTTTGCGTCTAGAGAGTACGAGCGTGGCTCTCTCTATCTCATCGGCTCTGCCGACGACCGGGTCTATGCCGCCTTTTTTTGCCTGCTCTACTAGCTCGGTTGTAAATTCATTCAGATACGATTTTTTTTCGGCTTGTTTTTTTTGCGTCTGCGTGGTATCCGGCGTGAAGTTCGTAACCGCTTCTAGGATGTCTACTTTTTCTACGCCGTAAGATTTGATTAGCATGACGCCAAAGCTTCCCTCTTCGTCAAAAAGCGCTACCAGTAGGTCGTTCTTGTCTGCCTCTTGTTTTCCGGCGCCCTGTACCTGTAAAATCATCTTTTGCATTACGCGCTGAAATGCCGCCGTCTGCACCGGCTCTATTTTGAGATCCTTTGGCATCTTCTCTATTTCGTTATCGAGAAACTCCGAGAGCGCTATCTTGGCCTCTATCGTGTTTACGCCTACCTCTTGCAGTATCTTGTCTATATACGCATCTTCCAAAAGAGAGTAGATAAGATGTTCGACCATTATATATTCGTGGTTTCTACTTCTTGCCTCTCTAAATGCGTTTACGAGGATTATGTTTAGTTCTTTGCTTATCATCTTACTCTTCTTCCATTGTGCATCTGAGCGGAAAACCGTTTGAGCGCGCAAGCTCTATGGTTTGGGCTACTTTTGTCTCGGCTATCTCTTTTGTATATATACCACACACCGCTTTTCCTTTTTCATGTATCGTTTGCATAAGGCGTACCGCCTCTGTCTCGCTTTTTCTAAAGATGCCTACAAGTACGTCGATGACGAACTCCATTGTAGTGTAGTCGTCGTTATGCATGAGCACCTTATATCTTTTGGGCCTCTCGACGCCGGATATGGATATATCTTCGGTCCCTCTTTCGATTTCAAAGTCCATCGGTCTTCTTTGTTGGGATATTTTTTGTTTAATTATAAGCTCTAAAGCGTAAAATATTCTTTGTTTATGTACTTGGTTTTTTGAAACACAAACAAATGTTTATGCATAGACCCCATTTATTAACGCTAGATACGATACTGGCCCAAATCTAAGCCGCCGTTCTACTCCACCAAAAAGCCAAAAAATGCTATTATGCACGGTAAATCAGAGATAGCAAACGGAGATTTTATGTACTATAACGAAATAGATAATAATCTCGCATTTTTGGAAATGGAACTGGAGCTCAAAAAAGAGCTGGACTTTATACTTGAAGAGACTATTACCCTAATAGACAAATTCGCCCCGAACATAAAAGAGGAGTTTTTGCGCCTAAGAAGCATATTCATAGACTCTCGCAGCAAAGAGGAGGTGAATTTTGAAAACATCCTTCAAACAAACGACGACATCAATAGCCTAATCAAACTTTTCTCCATATATTTTATGCTTCTAAACATCGCCGAGGAGAGAGACGAAATCAGGCGCAAAAAAGTAGACCTGAACGAAACGGTAGAGAGGCTAAAGGGCGGCGGCTTTAGCCAAGAGGAGATCATGGAGACGCTCCATGAGATCAAGTTTTATCCGGTATTTACGGCACACCCTACCGAGTCTCGCAGAAGGACGTTTCTAGAGGCGCACCACGACCTCATCCAAGACTTCTACCGCATATTCAAATACGGCGACGACAACGCATTGGAGCACCTAAGATACAAGCTCAACCTAATGTGGCAAACCAACGTCATCAGGGATGAAAAAATAGAGGTGTTGTTTGAATTAGATAACCTCCTTTATATCATAGAAACATCCATAATACCGGCCCTCACGAACATACACGGAGAGCTGGAAAAGATAGCGGGCAGGATGGATAATCACGTAGTCAAGCTCTGTAGCTGGATAGGCGGCGACAGAGACGGAAACCACTTCGTCACCAATCAGGTAATGACAAAAGTCATGAAAATCCAGATGGAGACCATCGTAAATAGCTACATTCAGGATATCGGACACCTCATCCGCGACCTCTCTATCAGCACAAAGCAGGTAAACGTAAATCCAAAGCTGCTTGAAAACCTAAAAACCGAAGAGCAATACCTGACAGGCGACATCAAGCCGCATATGAACGAGCCTTTCAGAAACAAGCTTGCATTAATGCGCAAAAAACTCCAAAACAAGCTAATCTCAATCAACGCTTTTGAGGCTCCGGAGTTTTTGTACAATGAGCCAGAAGAGCTGCTAGCAGATATAGATCTAATGATAGAGAGCCTGGACGAGCTATCTAGTCGCGAACTTCGCAAATTCAGAAGCAAGGTGCTAACAGCCGGGTTTCATCTGCTAAAACTCGACTTTAGAGACCACGCAGAGGTCATCAACAAGGCGGCCGCCGAGATATTCTCATATCTAGGTCTTTGCGATATGAACTTCCTCACGCTCTCACGTGAAGATCAGCTAAATACGCTCAACTGGGCGCTATCAAAGCCAAAAATCGACCTCAACTCGCTCTTTGGCAAAATCTCGGAGACAAGTGCAAAAACGGTAGAGGCATTCCTCAAAATCGAATGGGGCAAAAACGAGATATCGGAACACATACTAGATAGCTTCATCCTCTCGATGACCAAAGACTCCAAAGACCTTCTAATAGCGCTCTGGTTCGCCAAACAATCAAATCTATGGGTCCCTGGCAAAAGCACGAGAGTCTCAATTACTCCGCTGTTTGAGACGATAGAAGACCTTGCACACGCTCCATCCATCATGGAGGAGCTATGGAAAAACGAGCACTACCACCAATACATCCTTGATAGAGACAAAAAACAAGAGATTATGATAGGCTACTCAGACTCGTCCAAAGACGGTGGGATATTCGCCAGCAACTTCGAGCTCAACCGCGCTACGATAAACCTTGTCGATTTGTCGCAAAAACTCGGAATAAAATTCAATTTATTCCACGGTAGAGGCGGAAGCGTATCAAGGGGCGGCGGTCCTACCCATACGGCTGTACTCGCAAGCCCAGCAAAAAGTATCGACGGCTTTCTCAAAATGACGGAACAAGGCGAAGTGATAAGCTCCAAATATCTCAACCGCAGAGTTGGCGAAAACAACTTCAAAGAGACGATAGCCGCCCTCTTAGAAAAATCACTGTTTGACAAGAAAAACATCCGCACCGACTGCGGAAAAAAAGACGAGTTTGTAGCGCTGATGAAAGTGGTATCGGACGCCTCTATGAAAAAATACCGCGAGCTCGTATACGAGACGGACGGCTTTATAGACTACTTCAAAGAGGCGACGCCGTACAACTTTATAGATAGGCTAAACATCGGCTCCCGCCCGTCAAAGCGCAAAGGGGTGGATAGCATAGAAGATATGAGGGCGATACCTTGGGTGTTCTCGTGGACGCAAAACCGCTCCATCCTCACCGCATGGTACGGCGTAGGAAGCGGGCTTGAAGCGGCAGTTAAAGAGTACGGCATAGAACCGCTACAAAAAAGCTTCAAAGAGTGTCCGTTTTTCTATACGACGATTGACAATATCTCGATGAGCTTTATGAAGATAGACCTCTCTATAGCGAAGCTCTACAACCAATTTGTCAAAGATGAAAACACGCGTGACATCATCTGGGGCAAAATAGTGGACGAGTACAGAAGAACGCTTCACTATCTCAAGCTAATCAGAGAAGAGGTCGAACTGCTGGAAAACGACAAGCTGCTACGCCAGATGATACTTCTGCGAAAGCCGTATCTAACGGGTCTTAGCATATTCCAAATAGAGCTTCTCAAAAAATACAACGACGAAAAAGACGAGGCCAAAAAACAGCTTCTAGGTGAACAGATAGCGTCTACGATAGTCGGCGTAAGCCTTGGGATAAGAAACACGGGATGAAAACGCTTTTTTTCTCATTTTTTGCTTTGCTATTACTGGTCGGCTGTAGCTCAAAACAAGAGATTGCGCAAAGAGCTGTTCTAAAGCAAACAGGAGAGGCAAAAAGTGGCCTTGTTATTGTCGATATGCTTGCCGATTTTGGCATAGAAAAGTGGGAAGGCAACAGAAGCGTAGATACGGTAGTGGTACACACTGCGTATTCGGTAGAGGGTGAACCATATGATCCAAAAAACGTCTACAACATATTCAAAAAATATAATGTCACCTCGCACTACCTGATAGGCAGAGACGGCGTAATATATAGGCTCGCAGACGAAAACGATCTAGCGCATCATGCCGGAAAAAGCAAGATGGCAGACGGCAGAGAGGGTGTGAACGCTTTTTCTATCGGGATTGAACTAATAAACTCTCAAACGGACTACCCGACAAAAGCGCAATACACGGCTCTCGCAAAGCTAATCAAGGATATCAAGACACGCCACAAGATAGAGCACATCGTCGGGCACAAAGATATTGCACCAACACGCAAAAGCGACCCGTGGAACTTCGATTTTAACGAACTTGCCATGCTACTAGAAAACTAAAAACACGCCAAGGAAAATACAAAGTGAGAGAACTGCTCGCAAAACTGAGTTTCGGGATAGACAAAAAAGACCTATCTAGGAGCGAACTGGCACAGGCCGAGATGTTTATCAAGGAAAAACTGCTGCCAGACGGCAAACATCTCAAATTCCCTCCCACGATAGTAGCCGGAGTCGTGGATGTCACCCGCTCTGGTCTTGGATTTTTGGAAGGAATAGCCGGACGCGAAAAAGACCTGCCGATACCAAGACACGAGATGCGAAACATCGAAGACGAGGACATTGTCATCGCCCGTATCGAGCAAAGACGGGGTAAGAGCTTTGCGGTGCCTATCAAAATCATCCAAAAAGCGGTGCCGTTCTCCGTCTGTATCGTCCAAAAAGAGCGGGCAAAACTATCGGTATGGAATATCAAAACATCGCAGCGGGTATTTCTCGACGTCAAGGAAAAATCACTCAAAATGCTCCCCGACGGAGCAGTGCTCAAAGTAGACAATACGACGAAAAAACCCATAGAGGTGTTAGGGGTTATCGAAGACCCTTTTGTAGACGAAAAAATATCCTTAGCGCTTTACGACAAAAAAGACGAGCACCCAAAAGCATGCATAACGGAAGCCGAAGCATGGGGCAAAGTCGTAGACAAGAGCCTCTATCCTGATAGAGTCGACCTGACGCATCTGCCGTTTATCACGATAGACCCCGTAAGCGCAAAGGACTTTGACGACGCCATATATCTAGACACCGCTACAAACGAACTATACGTAGCAATAGCGGACGTAAGCAGCTATGTCACACCAATGTCAGCCCTCGACACGGAGGCTAGAAAAAGAGGTTTTTCTATCTATCTGCCGCACCGTTCT
>JAEMQC010000115.1 GCA_022758985.1 Campylobacteraceae bacterium | reverse complement strand
CAGTTAACCTTTATCTTCAGCGACTTTACTGTTGCACTTATGAGTTGAATTGGCGACATTACTTCAGGGATGCAAGCGATGAGAATTTTACTTATAATCTTTTTTTTCGTACCAATATTATACGCAAAAGATATTTCATCTGTAGCTTTTTACTACGGCTCGGATAAGAGCGTATCCGAATTTAATGCGTTTGATGCCGTAGTTGTGGACGGTGATAACTTCAAAAATGCGGATGAAATAAAAATCCAAAAACAAAAGATGTTTGCCTATGTTAGCGTAGGTGAAGCCGATAAACGAAGGGCTTATTTTAAACAAATTCCAAAAGAGTGGTTAATCGCCAAAAATAGCGTCTGGAAAAGTGCGATTATCGACCAAAGTCAAAAGGAGTGGGCTACTTTTTTTGTTAGAAATATTATAAAGCCGTTAAAAGACAAAGGGTTTGACAATTTCTTTTTTGATACTTTGGATAGTTATCAAATAGCCGCAAAAACAACCGCTGAGCGCAAGAAACAAGAAGATGGACTAATAGCAGTAGTAACTGCGGTTAAGACTGCTTATCCTGATGCAAAAATTATTTTTAACAGAGGGTTTGAAATACTCCCAAAAATCCACGGCAAAGTGAGTGCCGTTGCGGCAGAATCGCTATTTGGCGAGTGGAATGAGGCTAAAAAAAGATATGAAAACGTCAAAAAAGACGATAGAGAGTGGCTTGTCAAAAATCTTAAAACGGTAACAAAAGAGTATAAAATCCCTGCAATATCAATAGAGTACGTAGAGCCAAAAGACAAAACAAAAGCAAGAGAAATAGCAAAAAAAGTAAAAGAGCTAGGGTTTATCCCATATGTAACAAACGGCGCACTTGATATGCTAGGTATCGGCGCCATAGAGGTGCAACCTAGACGGATACTGATGATATACGACAAAACAGAAAGCCCGTCTTTGTCCACAAACAACATACATCTATACGCCGCAATGCCGCTAAACTACATGGGCTACAAACTAGACTATGTCGATGTCGGCGAGCTACCAAATGCCGAGCTAAGTGGTATGTATGCAGGCATCGTAACGTGGCTAGATAAAGACGTTGTCCAAAACGACTCCGAATATAGAGAGTGGATTCAAAAACAGATAAATAGCGGCGTCAAAATCGCCGTACTTGATTATTTTGGCTTTGATCCGGAGCAAATAAGCTCGATGGGTATCAAATATATACCGTCCACCGCCGCAAAACAAGAAAAGTACGAAGTAGTCAAAAACGACAAAAAAGTGATCGGTTTTGAAACAAAAATTAAAACCAATATCGCATTCAGCTCTTTGTATGAGATTGACAAGAGTGTTAATGCAGATGTGTTTTTGTCGTTTAAAAACAAAAACTCAAAAGTAGCAGACCAAGGCGCATTCACGGATTGGGGCGGGTATGCGTTGTATCCAAACGTGATAAGCCTATTTGGCGGAGCCGATAATACTATTAGTTATCAAGCGTGGATACTAAATCCTTTTGATTTTTTTACAAAAGCGTTGAATTTAAAGTCTTTTGTCGTGCCCGACGTAACAACCGAGAATGGCAAAAGACTTTTTTTTGTACACGTGGACGGCGATAGTTTTGTATCCCAAATAGAGTACGAGGGCGGGAAACTTGCCGGACAAAAGATGTATGAAGATATTTTTTCAAAGTACAAAATACCGCAAACCGTATCGGTCATAGAAGCTGAAACGGCACCGCACGGCATATATCCAAAGACATCGAACGAAGCCGAGAAGTGGGCAAAAGAGATTTATAAACTCCCCTACATCGAAGCGGCGACGCATACTTTTTCGCATCCGTTTGTGTGGAGTGCCGTTGAAAACGGTAATGCCAAAAATGCAGACTCGCTGTTATACGGTATAAATCTAAAAATCAAAGATTATAAATTTAATTTCGATAGGGAGATAACGGGCTCTACGGAGTATATGCAAAATAGACTCCTTCCAAAAGGCAAAAAAGTAAAAGTGATACTTTGGACGGGTGATTGTATAGTCGGTGAAAAACCGCTCAAAATAGCAAAAAATGCTGGACTACTAGGCATGAACGGCGGGGACACCACTATCACTAAAGCCAGAAATACGATAAGCCTCATAGCTCCGCTAGGCAGACCTGACGGCGACGAGTTTCAAGTATATGCCCCAAATCAAAATGAAAACGTATATACCAACAACTGGACCGGCTCTTTTTATGGATATGAAAAGGCAATTGAAACGTTTGAGCTAACCGACAAACCGCATAGATACAAACCTATAAATATCTACTATCACTTTTATTCGGCTACAAAAATAGCATCTATAAATTCGCTGAAAAAAGCATATGATTGGGCGCTAAAACAAGATGTTTTCCCAATATACACCTCAGAGTACATACAAAAAGCTCAAAATTTTAACTCTGTTACCGTCGCAAAAGACGGCGATACATGGATAATAAGCGGTGCAGATAAGTTAAGAGAAGTAAGAGTTCCAAAAACATTCGGGTACCCAAATATGCAAAAAAGCATCGGTGTGCTGGGTTTTAACGAGTATAACGATGACAGATATATCCATCTTTCGGGTAGTGAAGCAAAAATAGTATTTGACAAAAACAGACCGCTTGGAGCATATATACAAAGCATAAATGCACACGTCGAAGAGTACAAAAAAGAGGGCAAAACGGCTACCTTTTACGCAGTGGGATACACACCAATCAAAATGTCACTAGCAAATAGCTCAAAATGCAAAATCAAAATAGACGGCAAATCACAAAGCGGCGCTTTGTTTGCAATGAGCGAAAACATCAGGCATAAAGTAGAGATGGAGTGCAAAGAGTAATGGCGGTTCAAAGACTGACCTCAAAACCCAGAGCGGAAATCAAAGAAGAACGCTTTCGCTTTTTGACGCCGTTTGGTATTGCTATGATTTTGGCGGCTATTTTGGTGGTTTTTGTGTTTATTTTTGCACTAGAGCTTAGCAACAATCAAAAAATATTTTATGATGCCGACGACGCCTCTACCGAGCTTTACCTAGAAAACATCGTCAAAACAAGCCCACAAAATGAAAATAGCAAAATCAATCTAGCTTTGATATACGCAAAAAGAGGCCACATCAACGAAGGGCTTGCGCTTTTGAAACAAGTCAAAAGTAGCAAAAATGAACAAACACAACATGAGGCACTAAAAGCGGAATATGTGTTATTTGAAAAGAAGCTTGCGCTAACGACGTATAACACTGCAGAATCAATACGCCTAAACACGCTACTCATAGAGTATGCAAAAAAAATATATCCTCTTAATATGCCACAATCCGAAAAAGAAAAGCTAAAACAAAGACTCTGCTTTGTCGGCAAGAGCGACGAAGCCATAGAACTCATCAAAAAAGAGTGCAAAGATGATATCCAGTGTCTAAAACAGCTAGCAGACATAGCGAAGATATCTTCATCGCAAGGTAGGCACAAAGATGCGGCAAACATCTATGAAGAGCTAGTAATAACGACAAAAACAAAAGATGACAAAAAGAACTATTTTTTTAAGACAATATCCGAATATGAAGCGGGTAATATGCCGTTAGAGGCTTTTGAGTTTGCTATGAAGTATCAAAAAGAGCTAAACGACACGCAAGCAACTTTGAAAACCATAGAACTTGCAAGAGCAAACAGTAAAACAGAGGCGGCGAATGCGATAATGACTCAGTTTATGCAAGGTAGCGGAATATGAAAAACTTTGCCGCTTTTTGTATGTTTTTGTTTGCTCTCACCACTTCGTTGTGTGCATTTGAAATCAAAAGAGAGTTTGACGAAAAATCTTTTGCGCTTGCATATGACGTATTTGTCGGTGCACATAACTTTGCGGCGGCGGTAGAAACCGCAAAAATAGGTGTCCAAAAATCAAAAGAACACACTCTTTGGCTCGAAAAACTAGCAAAAGTAGCTCTTTGGAGCAACGACACAACACTAGCGCTAGCAAGCTACAAAGAACTCGCAAAACAAAAACAAACAGACGAAATCATAAGTGAGTTGGCTAGACTCTCTATGGCACTCGGCGACAAAGAGGGAATGTTAATCGTGTATGAGCACAATTTGAGGCTAAAAAAGGTAACAAAAGAGGATTTGGCTGCGTTTTTGAGGGTTTATGAGGAGCTTGGTGAGGTAAAAAAAGGGATAAATACGCTAAAAGAGATGTACGCCCACAAAAAAGACCCTCTGATACTAGATGCCGCCGCTTTAATGTCGGAAAAAGCGGATGATTTGGATGAGGCGCTAAGGCTTTACGAGCTACATATCAAAAACCATGGAATGACTGCCGACAATGCCGCCAAAACGGCTAGAGTGCTTTTTAGAAAAGGTGAGTTCGATAAGGCGTTCGAGGTAATGAACGATGCCATGTCCACAAAGGAGACAAAAGATGCACAATTTTTTGAACTATACGGCGAGCTAGCATGGCAAGGGCAACACGAAAAAGAAGCCAAATACGCATACGAAAGTTTGTCGAAACTAACAAAATTAAAAGAGTTCCAAACGGAAAGACTGGTGATACTAACCGTTGCGGAAAACCCGTTACAGGCGGCGCAAATTGCAAAAACAGCTTATGAGCAAGACGGTAGCGAGGCGATGCTGATACAAGCCCTAAATATCTACATGGCACAAAACAATGACAAAGAAGCTTGGAGCCTAATAAATTCGGCAAGCAAAAAATCGTCAAAAGATATTTTGAAAAGTAGCTCGTTTTCTTTGGCAAAGGCAGAGCTTCACATGAGGCAAAGGCATTATGATGCCGCACTCGGTGAGCTTGAGCATGCACTTATAACCAATAAGAGTAATGATATTAGAGAGCTTATTTTGATAGCGTCGGTGGAAAAAGGGGATAGAGGGCTAATATTTTATAACCTTCGCAGATTTGAGCCGTTTTTGTCACAAAATAAAAAATATTTTGATGCTCTGGCATCGGCGTATTCGGCAATATCTATGCATCAAAAAGCACTAAAACTATATGAGCTCTCATATTACGGGGCAAAAAATCGTGAAGTTGCACTATTAAACCTAATAGCCGCTTATGACGCCCTCGGATACGAGGCAAAATCACTCAATCTCAAAGAAAAGCTGTGGCAAAAAGTCGAAAAAACAGAGATAAATGCGACAAATCCTGCACAGGCTAGTTATATTTTTTCAAAGCTATCATCGGACGCCAAGCTGCTTGCCATGCAAAAATATCTAAACAACACAAAAGAGTACGCCGTAAAATACCAGTATCTATCGGAAATAGCGGCATTTGATGCACTTAAAAAAGCGATATTTGCCGATGCAAAAGCAAAAATAGAGGCTCCAGAATGGGCGGTACTACCGCTTGCAAATGAAATGAGAGATTTTGAAGTTATTGAAACAATGCTCGGAGCCATCAGGATACTGCCTGAATACGACGAGATGGAGGGTTATACAATCACAAAAAAAATCGCACAAAAAGAGAGTGCGGCGTTTGAAAAAATGGACAAAGACGGCTATGACGATGAATCGCACAGGCGTTTTGGCGAAAACTACTTTGAAAATGCAAATAACATCAACGCCGGATTTGAATACGCAAGGCAGCCAGACATCGAAACTCTGCACTCATATCTAGGCACAAAAATAAAACCGTATAGGAGCGTTGCAATAACGGCGGAGTTTGAAAAAAACAAAAACACGCTTCACTCCCAAGAGGTGCTAAAACAGACATCATATCAGGATACAAGATACACGCTAGGGGTGCAAAAAGAGTACGCCAATGAGGCAAAAAGCGACATCAGGCTAACAAAACGCAAAAGTATGCGAGAGTTTATATGTGTGGACGCAACATACGACCTAACGCTAGATAGAGATACGAGTATCGCTATTGTAGGCGGCTACAATAGCGATAGCAAGGAGAGTGCGGCGCTTGTGATAGGCGGAGCAAAAGACTATGCCGCCATATCAGCAACCTACAGGGTCTCAAAAAGAGAGAACATAAGCATAAACCATGAGTTTGACGTACTAAAGGCACAAAACGGCGCAAAACTAGCCGAAGCGTCAATAACTATGCTTTCTGCCGGTTATCAAGCAAGAACGGAATATCCTGATATTAATACTAGAGTGTATTATGAGTTTGCAAGATATAGACAAGGTGCGCTAGATATAGCCCAATTTTCGGATTTTGAGAGCATAATCGCCCCAACCGCAACTCCTGCGGATTTGACTAGCGATATTTTGCTCCCAAATACTTACGCCATGTACGGAATTGATATAGGTATCGGCGAGAGTGTGTCGGGTACAAACTCGTACTCAAAGGCGTTGCGTCCGTATGCCGTTCTTTCGCTCTCCAACAATACCAGATACGGTGTAGGCTACGCTATCACAAGCGGCTTTGTAACATCACTAGAGGGCAAGGATAGGTTTCAGATGTACGTATCTTACGGGCAAGGAGGAGAAGGCTCACTGATAACAAACGGCATAAACAAAAGCTTGGGTTTTAGCTACCTTCTGGGATTTTAAATTAAAAAGGAGAAAAACATGAAAATCAAACATATACTGACGGCACTACTGCTAGTCGTTGCAACACTTGGTCTAGGCGGTTGTTCGGTTAGCGACGCTTCCGTAGCCCCAAAACTAGAAAAAAAGGTCAAATGGGCACTGCTGCCGATAATCAACAGAACGGAAACACCACAAGCCGGACAAAGAGCGGAGGCAATCACGGAGAGCCTGCTACTAGCCGAAGGGGTAAGCACGACAAGATATGTGTCCGCTCAAAATAGAGACGGCGTATTTGACACGTCCGAAGAAAAACTAATAAACGACGCAAAATTGTGGGCAAAAGAAAACGGTTTTAGGTATGCCATAACGGGCGTAGTGGATGAATGGAGATACAAAGTGGGCATAGACGGTGAGCCTGCTGTCGGTATCACACTAAAGATAATAGACCTTTCAAACGACGAGGTGATTTGGAGTGCGGCAGGGGCTAGAGCCGGATGGAGTAGAGAATCTGTTAGCGGTGTGGCTCAAAAACTAATCGGCAACTTAATAGGAAAAGCGAAACTAAACTAATGAAAAACAAAACCGTTAAGATTTTAAGCCCTTTTACCACCGTTATTAGAAGATATTTAGCAAAAAGATGGGCTATTACAACCTCATCGCTAAAAGACATAAAGGGCGGTAAATGGCTTGAAATTATTATCGGTACGCTGGGAGCCGTATGGCTTGGAGTCGTTTTTAATTCTTCGGATCCGATGTTTAGCAAAAGCGGTTTTCCTTGGACTTGGATAGTGCCTATACTATTATCGCTCAGATACGGCGTAGCAAGCGGACTGTTGTCGTCTATTATTCTCATTTTTGCATGGCTTTTTGTCGGCGGGGATATATCGTTTGACACGTTTCCAACGTCGTATTTTATAGGTGGAATCATCACAGTCATGATATGCGGAGAGTACAACGAAGCATGGCAAAGCAAATACAGAAGAGTGGAGCAAAGTACATTTTATACGGTTGAAAAACTAGAGCAACTAACCCATAGATACTACATTCTAAAGCTTAGTCACGACAGGCTAGAGCAGATGATAATGACAAAACCAGGCACGCTAAGAGACGCTCTTTTGAAGTTAAACGAGCTGGTGGGCGAAGAGAGTCTAAAATTTAACGACAAAAAAACACATCTGCTTGCGGCGAGTCAGTTTTTGAGCATTTTGGCTTATTATTGTCAGATAACAAAAGCGGCAATATTTCCGATGCTGCCAAATCAAAAAATATCCTCTACGGCTTTGGCGTCAATAGGCAACAAATTTGAATTAGATACAAAAGACCCTCTTGTTTTGTTTACACTAGAAGAAGGGAAAGTCGCCCACATAAATCCAAAAGAGCTAGGCGAAGAAATTCCAAGCAAATACATTGTGGCGGCAGTATTAAAAGATAGAGCCGAAAACGTATTCGGGCTTTTTGTCGTAGAGAGTATGCCGTTTTTTGCACTTCATCAAGATACGTTGCAGATGATAAGCGTACTAGTCGATTATTATGTGGATAGCCTAGACGTGATGCCAAAAGTGGAGCCTATCAAGCAAACTTATAGCGATATTCCTATAGATTTTGCAAAAGAGCTAACCAGACTCTCGTATATCGAAAGAAAAAGTCACGTACAAAGCCATATAGCTACACTTGTTTTTGACGACAACACCAAAGATATTATGGTACAAATCAAGCGCATGCAAAGAAAAATGGACCTTAGTTGGGAGAAAAAACTAGACGGCAAAACCGCCCTACTTACGCTTATGCCACTTACCGATGCAAAAGGATTGGACGGCTATGCCGCTAGAATTAGCGATTGGATGAAAGCGCATCACGGTAAAACACTTGAAGAGTCTAGTGTTATTTTGTATGCAACAAATCTAGGGGATTATAAAAACGACGTCGAAACACTGCAACATCTACTATTCAGGTGTCAAAATGGATAATCTACTCCACTTCGCAGGCTTCTCAAAATACGTCAATATCATGCTGCCGCAAAGTACTCTTTTGTGGTTGCTTGCCGCACATACGGGAATATCTGTACTTTTTTCGATAGTTGCATTTTTTGCGCTCAAAAAAGAGGTTCGCACATATGCCCCTGTTTTTATTGTCGCCTTTTTGTTTTTAATGACTTTTACACTACCGATAGTAGGTATTTTGCTAGTGTGCTCACTTGCGATCATAGATAGATTTTTTCAAAAAACGCAACAAGACAATATGTTCCAACTATCCAGTTCGCCCATATTTGAAAGTACGGCAAAAGCCACGGAAAATAGCGCAAGCGCAATAGGCGGCGTCAGATTTAAAATAACAAGCTCGGATGCTTCAAGCGCAAACAGATTTCAGGCATTAAACATACTGCACTCCATGCCGCTAAAGGTAAGCGTGCCAATATTAAAGCAGATACTTACCGACAAGACCGACGATATCAGGCTTTTTGCATACGGAATGTTGGAGAAACAAGAAAAAGCTATAAACAACGAAATACACAGGCTTTTGTCTTTGCTCAAAGAATCCGATGGCGAAGATGCCGAAGTAAGCGCATATATACACAAACAACTTGCGGAAAACTACTGGAATCTGGTCTATTACGGGATGTTGCAAGGGGAACTAATGTCTTATGCCCTAACACAAGCGGCAAATGCTATACAAAAAGCAGTAGAACTCAAAGGCTCGGATGCTGATTTTTGGATGCTAAAGGGCAAAATTCTAATGAGACAAGAAAAATACGACGAAGCAAAAATAGCCTTTAGAGTACTAGAGGCATTCGGTATCGCTAGTTCAAAGACGGCTCCATATATGGCAGAAATTGCATTTATGGAAAAAAAATACAAAGATGTTGTGGGACTGCTTTCAAACACCAAAGATTTTGAAAACGTTCCCGCAATGACCCCCGTAATAGAATATTGGACAAACATAAATAGTAACAAATGTGAGACGGCATGACACAAAATGATTTTCCAAAAGCAAAAGAAGCAGATATCGCCCTACTACTAGAGGGAACGTTCCCTTATGTTAGAGGTGGCGTGTCGCAGTGGATACATCAGATGTTGCTTGCTTTTTCACAATACAAATTTGCGATTATTTTTATAGGCAGTTCAAGGGACGCATATGAACGTATGTATTATGAGTTACCGTCAAACGTAGTGCATTTTGAAGAACATTATCTGCACGACGAACAAAATACGCCCGAGCCAAAAGCACATGTGGGCGATACAAAAACCTTTGATTCTATAAAGGCTTTTCATGAAAACATGCATAAATCTTCAAAAAATGAGCCGATGCATGATTTTGTAGATATATCCAGAATGCTAACCCACGGCACACACCTGAACGAAGAGAGTTTTTTGTACTCCAAAATGTCGTTTGATATGATATGCGAAAGTTACCAATCTCACTGCACCGATCCTTCTTTTGTGGACTATTTTTGGACGGTTCGCTCTATGCACAAGCCTATATGGCTGATGTCAAAAATCACAAAATCAATGATAAAAGTCAGACTATGCCACACGATATCTACGGGCTACGCCGGATTTTTGGGTGCGATGATACGAAGCACACACGGCTACCCGCTCATGCTGACCGAGCACGGTATCTACACGAAAGAGCGCAAAATAGACCTCAGTCAAACAGAATGGATAAAAGACAATCGCAATCTATTTCAAAAAGAACCGACGGAAACTAGCTATTTTAGACAGCTATGGATAGAGTTTTTTGAAAAAATCGGTAAATTTTGTTACGACAGCTCAGACGTAATCACGACGCTATATGAGGCAAATAGGTTAAGGCAGATAGAAGACGGGGCAGAGCCGGAAAAAACGATGATAATCCCAAACGGCGTAGATGTGGAGAAGTTTGCAAAACTTAGAGGCAAAAGAAATGAACAAAACAAAAATATCATCTGCCTCATCGGCAGGGTCGTCGCAATAAAAGACATCAAAACTTTCATTAGGGCAATGAGAATCATCGTAAATACCATTCCGGATGCGCAGGGCTGGATAGCTGGACCGACAGAGGAAGACAAAGAGTATGCAAGTGAGTGTATAAACCTTTGTGAGAGTCTGGGACTGCAAGAAAATGTCAAATTTTTGGGATTTCAAAACATAGAAGAGCTATTTCCGAAAATATCTATACTCGCGCTCACCTCCATCAGCGAAGCTCTGCCTCTTGTAATACTTGAAGCGGCGGCGGCGGGCGTACCTTCCGTTGTTACGGATGTAGGTTCTTGCAAGCAGCTAATAGAAGGGTATGGTGACGAAGACATCGCCATAGGCGACTCGGGCGCCGTTGTTCCTATCTCGGATCCCGATAGTTTTGCAAAAGAGTGTATCAAGATGCTAAAAGACGACGCTATTTGGGCAGCCAGAAGAGAGTCTGCAATAGCTAGAGTCGAGCGTTTTTATACAAAAGAACGAATGATAAAAATGTACGGCGAAATATACGAGAGGATAATGCGCTAATGGCTGGAATAGGATTTGAACTTCGCAAAATTCTAAAAAAAGATAGCTACTCATCGCTTTTTAGAGCCTACATCTACGCCGGTATTATCAGTTCAGGTCCTTGGATACTCTCCATTTTGGGTGTTTTGATTATAGGAATGCTCAGTTTTGGGGTCGTCATTCCTGGGCTTTTGATTACTCAGTTTCAAGTGTCGATCACTTATCTGTACGTGTTTAGCCTCATCCTTACGGGAACATTACAACTATCTTTTACTAGATATATAGCTGATACGCTTTTTGCAAAGGGTAACACCTTGGTGCTCCCCACTTTCCACGGCGCTATATTTTTGACAGTACTTAGCGGTGCTTTGTTTGCCCTGCCCATTCTTATCTTTTTGTTTCCAAACGAGAGTATCCTCTACAGAGTCCTTATGTTCTCGGCTTTTATCACCCTATCTTGCATCTGGATAGCCTCAATCCTTCTTAGCGGAATGAAACACTACAAAGCGATAGTCGTCAATTTTGCGATAGGCTACAGCGTATCGGTGCTATTTGCCCTGCTTTTTAGGGATTATGGGCTGGTCGGTCTTCTGGGCGGTTTTTGGATAGGTCAAGTTGTGCTACTGCTCGGTATGATGGGGCTTGCAATCAGAACATACCCATCTAACAAGTTTATATCGTTTGATTTTTTGCAAAAAGGCAAGATGTTTAAGGTGCTTATCTGGGTGGGCGTACTTTACAACACTGCCGTATGGATAGACAAAATAATGTTTTGGTTTTACCTACCGACAAGCGAGGCGGTCATCGGACCCCTTCGAGCATCGCCTATCTACGATACCCCTATATTTTTGGCATACCTATCGGTCATTCCGGGTATGGCAGTGTTTTTGGTGCGGATTGAGACCGACTTTGTGGAGTACTACGACAAGTTTTATACGGCAGTTAGAGAGGGAGCAACACTCTCATATATACACATCATGCGAAACGAAATGGTATATGCTATCAAACAGGGGATTTTTGAGATTATCAAGATTCAGGCAATGGCTATTCTCATCATATATATCATGGCACCAAAAATTTTGGAGCTTGTGGGTATCTCAAATCTATTTTTGTCGCTACTTTATATTGACGTTATTGCGGCATATATGCAAATAGTGCTTATAGGGCTTTTAAATATCTTTTTCTATCTCGACAAGCGAGATATAGTCCTAGAACTTACCGTCATTTTTTTGATTTTAAACACACTTTTTACGGCTCTTACTCTCTGGCTTGGGGCTCTGTTTTACGGATACGGGTATGCACTGTCACTTTTGATAACTATTTTGATCGGGTTTTACAAACTTGACAAAAGCCTAGAACACCTTGAATACGAGACCTTTATGCTTAGATAGCCGTTTTACTCTTTTCATCACCTCATCGACATTTCCGGTGTAATGAAAAAAATGGGCGGTTAATTTATTCTGTTTTCTTATTCTTACTTCTTCT
>JAEMQC010000068.1 GCA_022758985.1 Campylobacteraceae bacterium | reverse complement strand
TGATTGAGTACATTTTATACTTCTTATCACTTGTTGCAGGACTTTGCTGATTAGCCCCAGTAGAGTTGTAATATTTATCTTGAAGATCATTATACTGAGCAGCAATTAGGAACATTGGTTGGTTATATACGGCATGAATCCAATAACCTTCTCTTTTATAGTCCGCCAAATTACCTGGATCTATTTTATTACCTGCATTATTATTTTGCATACCAGCTATTGACACATTTAAATACTCATCTTTCCATTTGTTTACATTAGCATTACCGTTACCAAGTATATGAGCGGTAACTCTGGCCTCATAAGAAAGTTTTGTACTATTTTGGTTGTTGTTATTTGTTGTACCATCATAGCTTTGTCCGTTAAATACACCAAATTCGCTTGACACATAAGGCGACTTCACTTTAAAATCAACACCTAGGTCGGCAGAAGTTAGAAGACCGGGAACATCATATTTTGGTGAACCAGTCCATGTGGATGTAGCAGTAGTTGCAAACTTGTCTTCCAAAATAACTTTATTGATAGATCTAAAATACCAAGAGTTGCTCTCTTCATAATCTATCCACGGTCTATGTACAGAGCCCATTTCAACACCAGTATATGGAAGGATATTGTCTAGGTAAAGATATGCATATTTGATTTTTGGATTAGCCGCACCGGTTGAAGTTTCTAATTCTTTTGTAGCATCAAGAGTTAATCTTACATAGTCTTTGCTGTCAGCAAAATGTGCTTTGAAATCAAGATAGTTTCTTCTCATCTCAAAACCGGCAGATGAACTACCACCGCCAATCAAAGTGCCATCTTTGGAAGTAGCGCCAGAAATATTATTTACGGCACTGTAGCTATTGCTTGTAAAGCCTAAATAGTGTGTACCATGAAGCTCAAGTTTTACGGCGCCGCTAGATACGGAAACGCCTTTCACTTCTTTGTTCATTAGCTCAACTACATTATTTTCTTGTACGAAAGAGCCTAGTTTTTGTCTATTTTCACCCGGCTCAGTAAAGATTTGTTTTGTCGTAATATCTTCATATAACGTAAGACCGCTAGCAGAAGCTACAGACGCAAGCGCCGCCAAAGCGACAAGTGATACTCTTAGTTTCATATCAACCCTTTATAGTTAAAATTTTTTGCGGGCTGATTGTAGTTAAGTGTTGTTACGAAACGATTACGGGTGAGTGATTGCAAAGAGGTTAGATTGGGTTGGAGTTTGACTCGGTTAGATATGGGTATTTTTTCTCAAGTATTTTTACTTTTGTTCTGTCTCCGGCTTTTTTGTATGCATAATATTTATGGTAAACACCGGCTCTAAGCTCTAGGCTCTCCGCCTGAGCTTTAAACAAAGGTATAGCCTTAAGGGTGTTGATGGTTTCTGCGGCTTTTTGCAATTCGCCTGTTTTTAAGAGTAGATGTGCCTTTTGAATACCTTTTTCGCCGAGCTCTTTGATGCTTTTAAATTCTTTTATCTCTTTCAAAAATGGGTGCAAATTTGCAAGTTCAAAAGCGGCCTTAAAATCTTTTGAGGCTAATTTTTTTAAGAAAAGGTTGATAGTCTCCCTCTCGGCAAGCAGCTGCTTGATTAGCTCCGTTTTTGAGCCGACACCCCTAAAAGCGGCAAAACTCTCCTTTGCCTCCTCGAGTCGTCCGGCAACGGCAAGATTTTTTGCTTGCTCCACTACAGCATGCCACTCATCTTCCATGCTCTTATAATAAGTTGTAAGCTTCAAAAATCTATGTCTCTCCGCTAAATTGTATGCATTTGAGAACTTTCGAGCCTTGATAAAGCCGACAAAAGAGCGCATAGTCTCTATCGATTCTAATATCTCTTTGAGCTCGCTTTTCTTTTGCGCTATCTTGAAAAAAGGGGATAACTGCTTGATTGCCCCGTCGTAATTTTCATTTTCTGCCATCTTAAGCGCACTCATTGCAAAAGCAGAAAATACATCCTCGAGCATTTTTGGCGCATCGGTCAACACCAAAAGTTCATTTTTTGCCAATAATTTGTAGCAAGCATGAAAGTCCTTGCCAGAAAAGAGCGAACGAAAAACGGCAAAAGCGGCCCCGACGTCAAATACGGATAAGCCGCCTTTTGAATCCTCAATGCAAAGAATTAGCGCTTTTTCGTCAAATCTGGCAAGCTGAGGCTCTGCAACCCCACCAAGCTTTCCGGAGCATATATTTTTTTCACTCTCTATGTCAAATACCGAAAAGCTCGCATCCCTGAATATTCCAAAAAAAAGAGCGTTGTCTTTGAGGAAAAAACCTTTTTTACAAAACGCAGGGAAGCGCATATTGTATCTGGACGACTTCATCGTATCCGTGTCTACGATGGTTGTTTGCCCCTCTCTGGATACCGATACAAAACTTTTTTCATCCAAAAAGCCGTTAAAACACGCATCTTGTCCGGCAGTCGTAAACGCCCCTATCAATTTTAGCAATATCGGCGCACAAACATACCCTTGTCCAGACTCGGATAGGAGCGTCACCTTGCTTAGGTCGTAATTGAATACTATTTTGAAGGGTGTAAAATTGTCATCTATATGGATAGAGCTTGTTAGCTTTTTCTCGCCTACGTTAAATACGTTTAGCTTGGAGTCAAAGGTATAAAAAAGTATCACTTCACCGCTATAGTCGACTTCAAGCATCGCAATCGGACTCTCACTAGCATATGACGCAATCGGTGTTTTGTTGTCAAAATCATATATAATGAGCTTGCTGCCTTCATCAGATAAAAAAGCAAAAAGCATAGAGCCGTCTCTCTCAAAGCTTCTAAAAGCCCCTTGCTTTTGACCAGATATATTCTGAATGCGATAACTTTTGCTTTTGCCCTCTTGAACTATCTTGATTGCACCGTCATTTGAAGCTGTAACTATACTTTTATCATCAAATATTTGAATATCTATACACTTTGAACTTAGCTGAAACTTACAACTACTATCCAATCTCTGCCGCCTATAAAAACTTGAGTGTATTATAATACGAGTAATCAAAAATTATAAACGACTGGACATAGATGCAAAAAACAATAGCCGTAATAGATACATTCGGATTTTTTTTCCGCAGCTACTTCGCAATGCCGCCCCTTAAAAGCAAAAGCGGTTTTCCTACAGGGCTACTTACCGGATTTTTAAATTTTCTATCAAAAATATCAAAAGAGCACGAAGCGGACTATATGGTTTTTTGCTTAGAGAGCAAAACGAAAGGCTTTAGGGAGGATATATATTCGGACTACAAAGGCAACCGTCCGGACGCCCCGGAGGATTTTAAAGCGCAGCTGCCTATTGCGATAGAGTGGCTACACAAACTAGGGCTTGCCACGATGTCCGTGGATAGCTTTGAGGCCGACGACATCATAGCCTCCATCTGCCGCATCGCCCAAAAAGACGGTCTTAAAACCAGAATAGTTAGCCATGACAAAGACCTTTATCAGCTAATAAGAGACGGGCAGATTGTAGTCTGGGATCCTTCAAAGAAAAATATCGTAGACGAGGATGGGTGCGTCGCAAAATTCGGCGTACATCCCTCTTTATTTATTGATTTTCAGGCCCTTATCGGCGATAGCGTAGATAATGTTCCGGGCGTAAAAGGCATAGGCCCGAAGACGGCGGAAAAGCTAATCAACGAATATAAAACTATAGAAAACCTATATGAACACCTAGATGAAATCAAGGGGCGAACAAAAGAGTTGCTAGAAGTTGGCAAAGAGAACGCCTTTATGAGCAAAAAATTGGTTACGCTAAGAGCCGACATACTAGACTCTATCGATTACGACGCTTGCGCCCTCCCCGCCTCCATCGACTTTTCAAAGATTAAAGACGAAATGCTCTCTTTAGATATCAGGCATCTGCTCCAAAAAGAGAGTCTACTTGAAACCACAAGACCTACGGGGCAGACTGAGGCTAAGAAAGAGCAGCATAGCAACGCCTTTGGGTCCGTGCTGATCAAAAATGACGACGAGCTTGCGAGAATAGTAGACAAAATTCCAAACGATGCGATTTTGGCCTTCGATACCGAGACGGACTCGCTCGATACCAAAGAGGCAAATCTTGTCGGCTTTTCGTTTTCATGGAGTGAGAAGGAGGGTTTTTATGCTCCTATCGCCCATTCGTATCTAGGAGCGCCGGAGCAAATCTCAAAAAAAGCGGCGAAAGAGGCGATTATTAAGATGTTCGGCAAAAAAATAGTCGGCCACAACCTAAAGTTCGATATCGCCGTAGTCGAAAGATTTTTAGGCTTTGACGGACTAAAAGCGCACGCCGATACCATGCTGCTCTCCTGGCTCGACAACCCTGAAAGCCCAGTAGGTCTAGATGCGATGGTCGACAAGCTCTTTTCGCACAAGATGATCAAATACAAAGAGACGGTAAAAAGCGGCGAGGATTTCTCAAAGGTTCCAGTAGAGAACGCCGCTTTGTACGCCGCTGAAGACGCCGTATTTACGCTAAAGCTATACAATGCGCTCTACCGCAAACTAGCAAGCAACGAAAAGGCTATTTACAAGGAGTTCGAAGAGATAGAGATGCCTTTTATGCGCGTTCTGCTCGATATGGAAAAAGAGGGAATTACAGTCGATAGAGCAAAGCTAAAAGAGCTGCAGGCAAAAAACGAAGCGGAGATAGAAGCGGTCAAAAACGAAATATTTGAGCTAACGGGCTTCGAGTTTAATATTAACTCCACAAAGCAGCTCTCCGATATTCTATATGAAAGACTCGGATTAAAGCCGCAAAAAAAGACAAAAACAGGCCTTAGTACCGACGAGCGCACACTCCTTAAGATGACGGATGAGCATCCGGTAATAGAGAAAATACTGCTCTACCGAGAGCTGTTTAAGCTAAAAAGCACGTATATAGAGCCGATGCTGGAGCTATCCGCCAAAAATGAATCGCACAAAATATATACGAGCTTCTTACAGACCGGAACGGCCACCGGCAGGTTATCGTCTAAAAATCCAAACCTCCAAAACATCCCTACAAAAACGGAGTCCGGCAGACAAATCAGATACGCATTCGTACCGATGCCAGGCAATATGCTAATAGGCATAGACTATTCGCAGATCGAACTAAGGCTTCTGGCACATTTTAGCCAAGACGAGACGCTGGTTGGGGCTTTTTTGGAGGGACGCGACATACATCTGGAGACGGCGCAAAAGATATTCGGCGAAGCGGCGGCGAAAGAGAATAGAAACAAGGCTAAGACGATAAACTTCGGGCTTTTGTACGGCATGGGAAGCCAAAAGCTTGCCGATAGCCTATCTATCAGCGCCAAAGAGGCAAAAGAGCTGATAGAGAGCTACTTTGCTTCGTTTCCTACAGTAAAAGCGTTTTTGGAGTCGATAAAAGAGTATGCCAAAGAGCACGGTTTTGTAGAGACCATGATGGGCAGAAAGCGGTTTTTCGATTTTAAAAATGCGGGTCCTAGGGATGAAGCGATGTATCTACGGGAGGCCGTCAATACGGTATTTCAAGGAAGTGCGGCCGACATCATTAAAGTAGCCATGATACGGATAAAAGAGACGATAGAAAAAGAGGGTCTAAACGCCAAAATGATACTCCAAATTCACGATGAACTGATATTTGAAGCAAAAGAGAGCGAAACAAAAGAGCTTGGAGCAAGGTTTGCTCAAATTATGGAAAACGTCGTCAAACTAAACGTCCCTATCAAAAGCTCTATAAATTACGGAAAAAGCTGGGGCGAACTTAAATAACTAAACAAGAGTTTTTTAGTACAATTTAGAAACTACAACAACATAGGAATACAGATGCAACGAGTGTTAAATTTTCTCTCATCAATGGGGCTTACCAGCGTGCTGCTACTTATTTTTGCAGCCGCGGCCGGCGTAGCTACGTTTATAGAAAACGACTACGGTACGGAAACGGCTAGAGCTCTAGTATATAATGCGAAATGGTTTGAAGCCATCATGGTACTACTAGCGATCAGCCTAATCATCAATATAATAAAGCAAAAGCTATACACAAAAGAGAAGATGGGCAGTTTTTTGATGCACTTCTCATTTATAGTTATTTTGCTGGGAGCCGGAATTACGAGATATTTCGGCTATGAGGGCGTTATGCACATAAGAGAGGGCGAAACCACAAACCAGATGCTCTCCACCGATACCTATCTGCACGTATCAGCCGCAACAAAAACTGCAAAAACGGATATTGAAACAAAAGTCTTGTTCGCAAAAAACTCAAAACCTGATTTTTCTACTCAGATAACAAACGGCGGCAAAACTTATACGCTAACGCTAAAAGAGATAATCCCGAACGCCGTTAAACAGATAGAAGAGGTAAAAGGCGGCAAGCCTATGATCTCTCTTGTCATAGCGGCTGATGGCGAAGCCCCGTCACAAAAACTGCTAGAAGCCGGCTCACCCGCAACCTCCAACGGTATCAGCTTTTCGATAGGCAACGATGCGGCGCTTATCACTACTGCGGAGCCAGCTGTCAAGTTTTTTGTCAAAGATTCAAAAATATTCTTTACGTCAAATAGGGACATAGAGTTTATGACTATGGCCGACAGACAAACCGGCAAATACGCAAAGGGTGATCTGTACGAGCTTGAAAAAGGCAGGCTGTTTAACATAGAAGGCATTAGCTTCGTTCCTAGATTTGCAACAACTTCCGGCGCTGTCAAGCTTATGCCGTCGCCAAACAAAATGAAAGGCCAAAGTCTAGATACGGCGCTAATATTTGACATAACCGACAAAGCCGATACTAAAACGCTTACCGTGATGGGGCAAGCTCAAGCGCTCGGCGAAGAGGCTAGCGTAAATGTGGGGGACGCCAACATAACCGTCTCATACGGCTCAAAACTAATGACGCTTCCAGTATCCATCAAACTAAACGACTTTATTTTGAGCAGATATCCGGGATCTATGAGTCCTTCATCATACGAGAGCAACGTAACGGTATTCCAAAACGGACAAAATTTCGACTACAGGATATATATGAACCATACGCTTGACGCAAACGGCTTTAGATTTTTCCAATCTTCATACGACCCTGACGAAAAAGGCACTATACTATCCGTATCAAAAGACCCGGGCAAAATTCCTACATATGTCGGCTATATACTAATGGCAATAGGTATGGGATGGCTACTTATAGACAAAAACTCCCGTTTTAGAAGACTAAACAAACTCCTAGAGCTGCAAAAAGGTGCGGCGGCGGCGCTTATTGCCTTTTTTATGGCGTTTGCGCCCGATATAAAAGCGGCTGACAACAATACGCAGCAACAAGCCCAAAACATACTCGAAAACGCAAAATCCGTCAATAAACAAGTCGCCGACGAATTCGCCAGCCTAATGGTACAAGACGCACAAGGCAGAATAAAACCCGTAAATACGCTAGCGATAGAGATAATGGATAAAGTATCCGGTAGCAGCAGTTTTGACGGACTTAGCGCAAACGAGACGCTTTTTGCGATGCTACTAGAGCCTAAAAGTTGGCAGCAAATCAGAATGATTAAAGTATCCCATCCGGAAGTCAAAAAACTTCTAGGCCTCTCTCCAGACGACAAGAAAGCCGCTTTCGCAGACTTCTTCGATACGACCGGGGCGCAAGGCGGCTATAAGCTTAGCATGTACGTAGACGAAGCCAACAGAAAGAAACCTTCCGAGCGAGGGACTTTGGACAAAGAGATACTAAAGCTAGATGAGAGACTCAACATCTGCTATATGGTATACAGCGGCAAGCTGCTAAGAATATTTCCAAAACCAAACGATCCGAACAATACATGGCTAGACCCTGCGTCCGCAGTAATGGGGCTTGACGCAAATAGCTCGAATGCGATAAGAGAGAGCCTAAGCCTTCTTTTTGCAAACGCTTCGCAAGCGTCAAAAGACCAGAGTAAGGCGGCTGCATCTATAGCCGAAATAGCAAAAATAAAAGCTATGCAGCAAAAGTACGGCGCAGCCGTAATGCCTAGTCAAACAAAGATAGATGTAGAGCTTTTGTATAACAAATTAGATATTTTCAAAAATCTTATATTCGTGTATCTACTGGTAGGCGCACTGCTTTTGGTGGCAGAGTTTGCATCTTTGTCGAACGAATCCAAGGCGCTGCAAACGGTAAAAAAAGTGGCGCTTACAGTTTTAAGCGTAGGCTTTGTGTTTCATACGCTAAACCTTGCGGCAAGATGGTATATCTCGGGACACGCCCCATGGTCCGACGGATTTGAATCGATGACATACATAGCTTGGGCTACGGTACTGGCCGGTATACTCTTTACCAAAAAATCCGCATTTACTCTGGCGCTTACGGCAATACTTGCCGGAATAGTTCTATTCGTCGCACATCTAAGCTGGATGGATCCGCAAATAACAAATATAGTGCCGGTACTAAAATCCTACTGGCTAACGATACACGTATCGATGATTACGGCAAGCTACGGCTTTTTGGGTCTTGGGGCGCTTATCGGCTTTGTAAGCCTCATACTATTTAGCCTTAGAAATGAGACTAAACCGGCGATAGATAAAAAAATAAGAGAGCTTGCGGTCATCAACGAAATGACGTTAATAGTGGGTCTATTTATGCTAACCATCGGAAATTTCCTCGGCGGCGTATGGGCAAACGAGAGCTGGGGCAGATATTGGGGCTGGGATCCAAAAGAGACTTGGGCGTTCGTATCCATTCTCATCTATACGGTAGTCGTACACTCCAGATATATACCAAAACTCAACACGCCGTATGCGCTATCGGTACTTTCGATGTTCTCATTCTCGTCGATAGTAATGACATATTTTGGGGTGAATTTTTATCTATCCGGCCTGCATTCATACGCACAAGGAGATCCGATTCCGGTTCCTAGCTTTGTGTATATTTCGATTGCGGTTATGATACTCGTATCGGTAGCTGCGTTTAAGAAGAGGAATTTGAAGCTTTTAAAAGCGGAAAATTAATCACATATATTCGAGCTTGAAATTTTCTTCAAGCTCGAGTTGTTCTCGTTGTGTTCGGCCTCTTTTTTCTCTTTTTCACCAACAGAAGAAGCTTCTTCGCTTTTTATCTCCATATGAACGTCTTTTTTAGCGGCCGCTTTTTTGACGGATGTTTTCTTTTTGACTACTTTCTTTTTTGCAGGCTTTTTCTTGGACACCGTCTTTACTTTTGGCTTTGGAGCCATAGCCTGAACGGCTTTTTTCTGCTCGTTTTTAAGCATAACGCCGACAAGCTGACCCAGTTCACTGGAAGGATTAATATCCTCTATTACGACTCTTTGCGGAAGCTTACTCGACTCATCAGTGTGGGCAGCCTTTGAAGAATCCTCTTTTATATCGCCGCTTTGACTATCGATAACAAAATTGTCGGCAAAACAAAAAGTTCCAAGACATATAGCGGCCAACAAGGTTTTTTTAAACATTAAGCACCCTCAATCAAAATTTGGTATAAATCGGAAAAAGCAGCCTTTATTTTAGCCGCTTTTGTTGCAAACTAGCAAATTTTGAGCCAAGTTTTTGATAAAATAGTGACGACTTTTACTCAAAAGAGCATAAATGACAAAAAACGAAAACAATCTAAAACTACTTTTCTCGATGCCGGTCATCGTTGCCGCACTCGGCTATTTCGTCGATATCTACGATTTGATACTTTTTGGAATCGTCCGAGTACCTAGCCTAAAGGAGCTAGGACTGACTCCTGCCGAAATTACCGACGTAGGAGCTCAGATACTCAATATGCAGATGGCAGGAATGCTACTAGGCGGAATCTTATGGGGTATACTAGGTGATAAAAAAGGGAGAATGTCGGTACTTCTTGGCTCTATTATACTATACTCTACGGCAAATCTCCTAAACGGATTCGTACAAGACGTAGAGAGCTATATGGCGCTTAGGTTTATAGCCGGTATCGGTCTTGCCGGGGAGCTTGGCGCCGGCGTTACTCTAGTCTCGGAGCTGTTACCAAAAGCAATTAGAGGATATGGCACGATGATAATAGCCTCTGTGGGCGTCACGGGAGCCATCGCCGCCAACTTCATAGCCCAAAGCTTTGATTGGCGAACGGCTTATATTATTGGTGGCGTCTTGGGTTTTGCCCTGCTTCTTATGAGAGTCGGGCTAATGGAGTCTGAGATGTTTAAGGCGCTCAAGAACTCCACCGTCAAACGAGGCGCTTTTTTTGACCTGTTCACCAAAAAAGCGCTTTTCGGCAAATACGCAAAATCCATTATGATAGGCTTGCCTCTTTGGTTTTGCGTCGGTATCCTCATACTCTTCTCTCCGGAATTTGCAAAGGAGCTTGGCATACAGGGCGTTGTTAATGCGGGGCATGCGGTTATGCTTTGCTACATAGGCCTTACGGTAGGAGACTTTGCTAGCGGCTACATGAGCCAAAAGGCGCAGAGTAGACGAAAAATTATGTTTGTATTTATGGGGGCAGCCTTGGCTCTAACGCTTTTATATCTCAATATAGTCGGCGCTTCGTCTACTCTATTTTACGTATTGTGTTTTGGTATCGGCGTAGCGTGCGGATACTGGGCGCTATTTATCACCGTTGCGGCGGAACAGTTTGGCACCAATATCCGCTCAACGGTAGCATCCACCGTACCAAACTTTGTTCGAGGTATGGTAGTGCCGATGTCGATAGCATTTTTGGCGCTAAAGTCTTACGGCGGTGTCGTCTTTGCGGCGGCAGTTGTCGGAGCGGTAGTATTCGTGATAGGATTTGTAGCGCTTTGGAAACTTGAGGAGACATTCCATAAAGATTTGGATTATATAGAAGTATAAAATGATTAAAACTATTTTTGCAATATCGGCAGGGGCGTCTATTGGGGCGGTACTTCGGTGGTTTTTGGGCTTAAAACTCAATCATATTTTTCCATCACTTCCAATAGGTACACTAACGGCAAATCTTTTGGGCGGCTATCTAATAGGTTTTTTTGTCGCTTTTTTTGCACAAAACGCATCTCTTAGCCCTGAGTGGCGACTCTTTATTATTACCGGATTTCTCGGCGGGCTTACGACTTTTTCGACATTCTCGGCTGAGATGACCACGCTAATACAGCAGGCAAAATTTGAGACGTTGGCTCTTGGGCTTTTGGCGCATGTGGGAGGTTCACTTCTTATGACAGCTCTTGGAATTTTTAGCTTTGCCGTCATCTCCAATCTACTCAAATAAAGGAAAAGGAATGGAAGGTTATAGAGTTATTTTCTCAACCCTTAGAGGCAGAAACCATCACGGCAGACCGATTTGCGACTGGCTGATAGACGAGGCAAAAAAGCTCGGTATTACCGGAGTCACCGTCATAAATGCGTCAGAGGGGTACGGCAGGGATAAAGCGGTTCATTCTGCCGGATTTTTTGAGCTCGCAGACCAGCCGGTAGAGGTTGTCATGCTATGTGACGCCGAAAAATGCGACAAGCTTTTTGAGAAAATCAGAGAAGAAAAATTATCTATCTTTTACGCAAAACAACAAGCCGAGTTTGGCTTCACGCTCTAATAATGCAAAACGAACTTGACGAACAAGAGCTAAAGAGGATTTGGCTTTTGTTTTTGTATAAAGAGACGATAGAAAACGATAGGCATTGTTCGCTGGACAAAAAAGCGCTACTTGAGCTAGATAGTCGCCCTGTTTTTGACAAAATATTGAGCCTGCAAATCGAACAAAAAAGAGCCGTTGCGCTTTTTTTGTATCAGCACACGAACAATCCTCCTCTCTCATATCAAGCCGTTGCAAGCCGCTTTGATATAGATATTGCTGCCGTAAACGGTATTCTTAGTTACGGCAGGTATCTATTTTTTAATATTTTAAGCGCACTACTCGGAAAAAAAATTGATTAGCAACATAGCCATCATCGCAAACAGATTTTTTACGAGTTTTTGAGATAAAAAGTCGTCAATATTTCGTAATAAAAATAGCAGTATAATTCGCCCCTAAAATTACTTCAAAAGGAGATGCGTATGGACGACGACCCTAAGCCGAACAACACATCTCCACTTACTCCTCTTTGCATGCGGGCGGCTAGAAGATAAGATTAGCAGAGCGCAGTTGCTGAGATGTGTTTTTAATACCCTTTTTTAAAGACTAGCCGTCCTTATTTTTGCAAAGGACATTGCACATGATAAATATCTACACAAAATACAATAATGCTTTTTTTGTAAAACAAATGGGCGAGCTAGGTGACATAGACGCTAGCTCAATAGTCTGGATAGATTTGCTAAACCCATCAAATGATGAGTTAATAAAAATCTCCGATAAATTCAGTGTAGAATTTCCTACTCATCAAGAGAGAGAAAGTATTGAGACTAGCTCAAGATACTGGGAAGATAGCGACTCAATATCGATTAACGCTATGTTTTTTGTCTCATTTTTTTTCGCCGACAAAGAAAAAGAGAGTTGCAATGAGTCGGTAGCCTTTATTCTAAAGGACAACATTCTCTTTACGCTTAGATACAGGGAGTTAAAAAGTTTTAGCGAAATGCACAAGAGCTTATTAAAAACTAACC
>JAEMQC010000071.1 GCA_022758985.1 Campylobacteraceae bacterium | reverse complement strand
ACTCTTTTAAAAACTCTTGTTTCAAAAACGATCCATTTTGCTAAAAATAAACCTATTTTACTCCCAAAACTCTTATTTTCACGAAAAAATATCTATTTTTACCTTCCGGCAGGCAAAAAACTAGGCAAATCAGGCAAATCTTTTTCACTCCAGCCTCCGCCGAGAGCCTTATAAAGATTTACTGCGCTGATTGCCGCATTTTGTTTCGAGATTGCCGCCTGCTGCTCGGCGGCTAGCCAGTTTTGCTGTGCCAAAAGCATATCTGAGTAAGATATCAAACCTACCTCATACTTAAGCTTAGCTTGGGCAAAGACTTTTTTCATAGCATCGGCTCTTTTTTGGTTTGATGCGGCCTGCTCTTTTGCATGGAAGTTTTGACCTATTGCGCTATCTGCGTCGTTAAAAGCTGCAACTATAGCCTTTTGGTAGCTTGCTAACGCTTGCTCCTTCGAGGCCTCCGCCTCTCTTACCTGTCCGGCTATGTATCCTGCCGAGAAGATAGGGATATTGACGGCAGGGGTAAACTGCCATATTCTAGTGGGGGACGCAAATAGTTTATTCAGCTGCGAGCTCTGGTTTCCGACCATTCCGGTTAGGCTAATGCTAGGGAAATATGCGCCTCTCGCCACACCGATTTTGGCGTTTGCGGCTATCAAATTCTGCTCTGCAGCATGCACGTCCGGACGTCTGAGAAGCACCTCGCTAGGAACCCCGGCCGGCACCTGTGGCACCTTAATAGATGAGAGCTTGGAAACCTCGATGGTCTGCGGGTTTCTTCCAAGAAGCACGTTAAATACGGCCTCTTCCGCTATTTTGGAAGCCTCCAGACTCGAGAGCGCCGCTTTTGCGTTTTCAAGTGCGGCTACCGATTGGAGCAAGTCCGTCTCGGAGGCGCTTCCTAGCTCATACTTTACTTTGGTATTTTTCTCTATTTCGGCGCTTGCAACGACGTTTTCTTTGGCTATAGCAATTTGAGTCTGCAAGGAAGAGAGCCTGATATACGAAGCAGCTACGCCTGATGCTACAGAGAGCTGCACCGTTCTTCTGTTGTACTCGCTAGCAAGCAGCATCGCCCTTGCGGCTTCCGTAGCTCTACGCACTTTTCCGAATAGGTCTATCTCATAGCTAACCATATTAAGCGACGCCGCATAAGTCGAGGTAATTCCATTATTAAGATTGTTTGACGTTGAGCCCCTGACCCCTTTTCTATCATACGAGCCGTTTGCGTTTATATGCGGATATAGATACGATTTGGCCTGATCGAACTGCCCTAAAACGGCCTCTACTTGCGAAGAGGCTATCTTAATGTCGTAGTTTGCCGCCAGCGCCGTATCGACGGCCTTTGACAACCCTTCATCACCGAAAGCCTGCCACCATCTCGAATCTATTTCACTTTTGTTGCTATCTTGTGCCGACGAGTTTTTAAAACTCTTAGGCGCCTCAAAAGCCGGCTTCACGTAATCAGGACCTATAGCGCATCCAGACAAAATAGCCGCCAAGGAGAGCGGTATCAAAACTCTAGTTTTCATCTGCTGCTCCTCTTTTTGCCAAAATTTTCTCTCTAGCCGTAGCAACCCAGTAGTACAAGAAAGGAATAAAGAACCTCTCTATAAACGTAGCCGCCATCATACCGCCAAACATCGCTACGCCTATCGAAAACCTACTCATCGCTCCGGCGCCAGAACTCATAATGAGTGGCAGCATTCCAGCCAAGAACGCAACCGACGTCATCATCATCGGCCTAAATCTCAGCCTTGCGGCCTCCATCGTAGCGTCATATATGCTTTTACCCTCTTTTCTTTGATCCTCAGCAAACTCTACGACAAGAATCGCATTTTTCGCAGACAATCCTATGAGCGTCAGAAGCCCTATCTGAAAAAATACGTTGTTATTTAAAAACGGAATTACCCAGACTACCGCATAAGCGCCCGCTATACCGTACGGAACCGCAAGCATAATCGATATAGGAAGCATCCATTTCTCATATAGCGCAGCTAAAATCAGATACACAAGCACAAGAGCAAACGCCATAATAACAAAGGCTTTTGAGCCGACCAGTTTTTCTTGCAGATATAGCCCTTCCCAGTCATACGTAGTATTGCCTGGCAAAACGGTATCGCCTAGATGCTCAAGTAGTTTTATAATCTCCCCGGAGCTAAATCCGGTCGCAGGAGAGCCCATAATAGTCGTAGCTAAAGAGCCGTTGAAATGCTCAATCGTAGAAGGTGCGCTTGACGGATGCACTCTTACGAAGTTTGAAAGCGGCAGAAGTTTGCCGCTAGAGCTTCTCACCCATGCCTTACCTATATCTTCCGGCTTACTTCTAAACTCTGCATCTGATTGCACCTGCACCCAATAGGTCTTTCCGTTTTTATCGAACTGATTGACGTTGATGTAGCCGATGCTAGATTGCAAGGTTGTAAAAATATCGGATATAGCCACCCCAAACGACTTCGCTTTTTCCCTGTCAACCTCAACCATTAGCGTAGGGGTGTCTGCCCGCATCGTAGTAAACGACATTTTGAGCGCTTTTTCGTCTTTTAGTTTTTTTAGAAAATCGTTTGTCGTCCCGGCAAGCTTCGTCATATTGGTATCGCCCATCTGCAGTAACTTGAAGCTAAACATATCTGAGGGCCCCATACCCCTGATAGGCGGAGGCGGCATAGCTATGACGTTCGCCTCTTTTATCTGTCCATATTTTTTACCTACGGAACCAAGTGCTCCAAATAGACTAAGCTCTTTCGTCTTCCTCTCGCTCCACGGTTTTAGCCTAACAAATATCGTAGCTGAGTTTGGCTCCTGTGAAAACGTCATAATATTAAGACCAGTAATTGCTGTAAACATAGCTACGGTCGGCTCTTGTTTGAGTATCTTTTCAACCTCTTTTACAACCTCTACAGTCCTATTCGTAGTCGCACCGTCAGGAAGGTTTATGCTGGTAATAAAATAACCCTGATCCTCCATAGGAACAAACGCCGTAGGAAGCGTCTTGTTAAAAAAGTAAATAAAACCGTACGTAGATAGATATACCAAAAACACTAAAGACGATTTTCTTATCATCCAACCGGAACGCTTAACGTAGTTATCGGTCATTAACGCAAATTTGGCGTTAAACCATCTAAAGAATCTAGCCGGTTCGGCTTCATGCTGCTTTAGTATGAGCGCACCTATCGCCGGAGCGAACGTAATAGCCATAAAACCAGAGAATACGACCGATATGGCTATCGTCGCAGCAAACTGCTTGTAGAGCTGCCCGGTCATACCGCCGACAAACGTAGCCGGTATAAATACGGCACACATCACCAGAACTATCGCGATAACGGGGCCGGATACCTGCATCATAGCCTTTAGTGCGGCCTCTCTAGGCTTTAGCTTTTCGGTCTGAAGTATCCTCTCCATATTCTCGATGACGACTATGGCGTCATCGACGACTATACCGATGGCGAGCACCAGACCAAACAGCGTCAACGTATTGATAGAGTATCCGAGCAGATACATACCTATAAATGCACCAGTTAGAGAGACAGGAACTGATAGTATAGGAATAAGTGCGGCTCTCCAGCTTTGCAAGAACAGATAGATTACAAGACTCACCAAGATTATCGCTTCCATAAGAGTCTTGACAACCTCTTGGATTGATATCTTAATAAACTGGGTCGTGTCGTAAGGTATTGTATACTCTATGCCCGGAGGGAATTTTTTCGACAACTCTTCCATCTTTTTATATACCGCATCTGCGGTATCTAGCGCATTTGCGTTTGTATCGGCGAATATACCGATAACCGCTGCCGGTTTGCCGTTTACTCTTGCGAAATACTCGTAGTTTTGACTTCCAAGCTCTATTTTGGCTACATCTTTTAGCTTAATCGAAGAGCCGTCAGAGTTTGAGCGGATAATTATATTCTCAAACTCTTCCGGAGTAGAAAACCTGCCTTTGCTGGTTAGCTGCATAGTCCACATCTGCTCCGGAGCTGTCGGCGCCTGCCCTATTCTTCCGGGAGCCACTTGGATATTTTGATCCTTGATGGCTAACGATATATCTGAGGTCGTAACGCCTAGTTTTGCCATCTTGTCCGGATCCGTCCAAACCCTTATTGCATAGTCTTTTCTGCCGAATATCTGAGACCTTCCGGCGCCGGGAATTTTCTTGATCTCGTCAAGCATATTCGTTAGTATATAGTTGCTTATCTGTGTATCGGACATACTGCCGTCAGGCGATGTTACGGACACGATAAGCAAAATGTCGGATGTTCTCTTCTCTACCGATACGCCGAGGTCTCTCGTGGTTTGAGGCAAAAGAGAGAGTACGGAGTTTATACGGTTTTGTATATCGACGGCCGCCAAATCTTGATTTACGCCTATATTAAACGTACAAGTTATCGTAGCTGTTCCAGACATAGCTGACGCCTTGCCAGTCATATACATAAGTCCGTCAGCGCCAGCTATTTGCGCCTCAAGTGGAGTCAAAATATTATTCGCAATCGTTTCGGCATCGGCGCCCGGATAGGAAGCCGTCACGACGACCGTCGGCGGAGTAAGATTTGGAAACTGTGAAATCGGCAAGCTTTTTATCGCCGTAAAGCCCAGTATCATTATGATAGCCGCTATAACGGCGGAGAGAACAGGCTTGTTTATAAAGTATTTACTAAACATCAAAAATACCTTTTACTGTTTGTTGCCAAAAACAGTTACCGGAGCGCCCGGCTTTAGTTTGACAAGACCGTCTACGGCTATCTTTTCGCCACCCGCAAGGCCGCTTGTGACCACTACGTTTTTATCTACCCATTCGCCTATCTGAATAGCTCTTGCGGAGACAGTATTATTTGCTTCATACACATAAACGAATTTGCCTTTTTCGCCAGTAAGCACAGCTTTTTGAGGAACAAAAACGGAGTTTTTCCAGACTAGCCCCTTGACTCTTACTCTTACAAACTGACCGGGCGCCAGTCTCGCATCGCTATTTTTGAAGATGGCCCTATATCCCATAGTACCGGTAGCCGTATCAAAAAAAGGGGCCGTAAAGTCGATTTTTCCGCTTCTGTTTAGCACTGTACCATCTGACATCGTAAGCTCAACTTCGTATTTACCATCTTTTGGGGCGACGAGCCTGCCTGAAGCTATTGCGTTTTGATATGCAAGTCTTTGGTTTTCGCTAAAGCTAAAGTTTACATACATCGGATCCGTTTGGTATACGGTGGTCAAAAGGCCGTTTGCACCAGCGCTAATATAGGTTCCTACATCTATTTTTGATTTATCTACAAAACCAGAAACCGGCGCTTTTATCTTTGTATATCCGAGATTTAGCTCGGCCTGAGAGAGTGCGGCTTTTGCGCTAGCCACTGCCGCAGCAGCGGTTCTCTCGTTTGCGATCGCATTATCAAGCTCTTGCTTACTAGCGGCGTTTGCCTCGGCAAGCGGTTTTACCCTAGCCAACACTGCTTTAGCATTCTCATATGAAGCCTCCGCTTGCATAAGAGCCGCCTTTGCCGAGTCTCTAGAGTTACTAAGGTCGGATGGGTCTATAGTAAATAAAACATCACCCTGTGATACTTTCGAGCCTTCAGTGTAGTTTCTTTTTTGAAGATAGCCTGAAACCCTTGAATATACCTGAACGGTATTAAATGCTTGCGTTTGCCCATTCGCTTCTAAAATAGCCGGCAAGTCGCCTATTTTTACGCTTTCTACGCTTACCGGAATCGGTCCTGGCGGTGGCGGCTCCATGCCAGCGGCTTTTGGACGTTCGCATCCAACCAAAAGTAAAGATAGAGAGGAGGCAGCTAAAACCATAGAGAGTCGTCTCATGCAGCAAGTCCTATATTGTTGAGTTTTAATTTGGGAGATTTTTTGTAGTAATTTTAGTGCAGTAATAAAAAAATGTCAAGCAGTACTTGACATTTTTGGCTAACCTCTATCACCTCTGGACTTACTAGCCACTTTCAATCTTTTTTTAGCTTTTACGACAGGTTTTGAGGCTACTTTTTTGCCTTTTTTGACTACTTTTTTTGCAACCATTTTGCTTGCGGCTTTTTGCGGCTGAACACTGCTTGTCGAAGCCTCTTCTATAAGTTCTGGCTCAGGTCTATTCATTACAAAAGCCTTCTCGAACATATCTTCAGCAACGCTCCATCTGTCCGCTTTTGCTTTTAGCATCACAAGAACGACATCTTTATTGTCTTTTTTGGCTCTAGCTATCAAGCACTTTCCAGCTCTATTGGTATAGCCCGTCTTTATTCCAACAGCATACTTGTATTTATCCAAAAGCTTATTGTGCGTTCTTAGATTATAGACTTTACCGCTTTTTTGTTCCACGATGGCCACGTGCTCAAGTTTGGCTATTTCATTGAATAGCTTGTTTTTTATCGCATATTCGGTAAGTTTTAGCAAATCGCCTGCCGTAGAGTAGTGGTTTGCATATTGCCCTTTATCAAAACCTGCAGGGTTGGTAAAATTGGAGTTTTGAAGACCGATAAGCCTCGCTTTATAATTCATAACCCTAGCAAACTCTTCAATGCTTCCCGATATATGAATAGCTATTGCGAATGCAGCGTCGTTGCTCGAGTTTACCATTGCGGCTTTTACTAGGTCGATAAGCTTTATCTTGTCGCCAACTCTAAATCCGGCTTTTGACGGCTCGACAAGTGTAGCTTCTCTCGTTATCGTCACATCTTCTTCAAGCTTGCCGCTTTCTATCGCTATAATACTGGTGAGTATTTTTGTAAGGCTGGCCGGCTCTACTCTTTTATCTTTGTTTTTAGACATCAATATTTCAGAGCTGCCGACCTCTTTTACGATGTAGGAGCTAACAGGAATTGAAGACTCTATCGAACCTAGATCTGTTTTTGCGAAAGCAGTTGAGCAAAGCCCAAGCAATAAACAAACTGTCAGCCCGATTCTCTTCATTTTAATCCTTCATTCTAGTAGGTGGGTTTTGAAACGATTTTGCCAAAACTTTTTTTAAATATCCGCAAATTCCGCTCATATCCAAACGCACAGGCAAAAAGCGTTCCTTTTAATCACTCCGCAAAGAACTCTCCTTTTTATATTTCATTATGTATAATCGCTTTAATTAGCCAACTTTTTAGGGGACTCCAAAGATTATGCTTACATATCAAGCGCTAAAAGAATATCTGTTTAGACTAGATCCGGAGACGGCGCACAATCTAGCCGAAAGCGCAATAAGGCTCTCAAGGCTATGTACTCCGTGCCAAAACTACTTCATAGACAAAAACTTTGTCGTGGATGAGAGACTTACACAGATAATATTTGGCAAAAAATTTTTAAATCCGGTCGGTCTTGCAGCTGGGTTCGACAAAAACGCTACGATGATACGTCAAATGGCGATGTTCGGATTCGGTTTTACGGAGATAGGTACCGTAACGCCAAAACCACAAGACGGAAACGCAAAGCCTAGGCTTTTTAGGTTTATCGAGGAAGAGAGTCTTCAAAACGCATTCGGATTCAATAACCAAGGGATGCTTGCCGTCAAAAAAAGGCTGGAGAGAGTATATCCTTTCGTACTTCCGATAGGCGTCAACATAGGCAAAAATAAGCTAACGGCAGACAAACTCGCCATAAACGATTATAAAACGCTTGTCGAAAATCTACATGAGTTTGCCGACTATATCGTTATTAATATATCTTCGCCCAATACGAAGGGGCTTAGAACTCTTCAAAACGAAGAGTTTATAACCGAACTTTTCAAAATGACAGGCGAAACGACGACAAAGCCGGTACTTCTTAAAATAGCGCCGGATTTGGATAAGAAAGAGGCTCTATCGCTGTGTGTAAAAGCCGTAGAATCAGGCGCAAAAGGAATAATAGCGACGAATACGACAATAGACTACTCCCTTTTGAACGACGCGAAAAATTTCGGCGGTATAAGCGGAAAAGCGCTCGCCGATAAAAGCTTTGAGATGTTTGATTATATCGCCGCCGAACTATACGACAAAACTACTCTTATCAGCGTAGGCGGCATAGATAGCGCCGAAGAGGCCTATAGGAGAATTAAGGCTGGGGCAAGCCTCGTACAGGTATACACAGGCTTCATATACAAAGGACCTTCACTCGCAAAAAGAATAAACGAAGGCATTATGGAGCTGATGAATTTCGACGGTTTTACGCATATATCCGAAGCGATAGGTTGTGAGAGAAAATCTAGAAGATAATGCTTAGAAAAGTTTTTTATACACTAATAATTTTTACCGGGGTTGCAATGGGTAGCGCTTTACCGAATTTTGAGACAAAAACACTAGATAACGGCTTGGAGGTTGTAGCAATAAAGCTAAAACAAAACTCCGTCGTAACGGTGGACGTATTTTATAAAGTCGGCTCCAGAAATGAAGTGATGGGCAAAAGCGGCATAGCGCACATGCTAGAACATCTAAATTTCAAATCCACAAAAAATTTGAAAGCCGGCGAATTTGACGAAATCATCAAGGGGTTTGGAGGCGTAAACAACGCCAGCACTGGATTTGACTATACGCACTACTACATCAACTGTGCAAGTCAAAACATAGATAAGTCGATGGAGCTTTTTGCCGAGCTGATGCAAAACCTGAGCCTCAAAGACGAGGAGTTTCAGCCTGAGCGCAATGTGGTCGCCGAAGAGAGAAGATGGAGAACAGATAACAATCCGATGGGATATCTGTATTTCAATCTATTTAATCTAGCTTTCGGATATCACCCATATCATTGGACTCCAATAGGCTTTATGGATGATATTCTAACATGGAAGATAGATGATATAAAAAAGTTTCACAAAACTTTCTATCAACCGTCAAATGCAATACTGATAGTAGCGGGTGATATTGAGCCAAAAGATATATTTGAAAAAGCCAAAAAACATTTCGAAAACATAAAAAACAATGGGGAAATACCTGCCGTTCATATGCAAGAGCCAAAACAAGACGGCGAAAAAAGAGCCATAGTTCACAAAGATACAAACGTGGAGATGTTGGCGATTGCATACAAGATACCAAACTTTGAGCATGAAGACATCATAGCTCTCTCGGCGATTTCAGAGATATTATCGAGCGGCAAGAGCTCCAGGCTACAAAAAGAGCTCTCCGACAAAAAGAGACTCGTAAACTCGATATACGCTTATCCGATGGATCTTAAAGACCCGGGGCTCTTTATCTTTATGGCAGTATGCAACGAAGGCGTAAAGGCCGAAACGGTCGAAAAATAGATATTAAAAGAGCTTGAAAAACTAAAGACAAAAGGTATAGAGAAAAACGAGCTAGAGAAGATAAAGATCAACACCAAGGCTGACTTTATATTTAGCCTAGAGAGCTCCAGCCATGTAGCCGACCTATTTGGAAACTACTTTGCGAGAGGCAACATAAAGCCGCTGCTAGAATATGAAGCAAGGCTATCCAAACTCTCCGCCGAAGATATAGTAAAAGCGGCGAATAAATATTTTAATAGCGATATAAAAACAACTATAATTCTCAGAAAAAAGGAAGACCAATGAACTTTTGCACAGGTTCGTGCACAGCCCTAATTACCCCGTTTAAAAACGGGAAACTAGACGAAAACTCATACTTTGAGCTAGCAAAAAGACAGATAAGGCTCGGAATAGATATGATCTCGCCCATGGGAACTACCGGAGAAAGCCCTACGGTTACGCACGATGAACATAAAAGATGCATAGAGATAGCAATAGAAGCGGCAAAGGGTACTAGCGCAAAAGTACTTGCCGGCGCCGGTTCAAACTCGACATCGGAAGCCGTGGACTTGGCAAAATTTGCCGCAAAAGCTGGAGCGGATGCGGTGCTAGTAATTACGCCATATTACAACAAGCCTACGCAAGAGGGATTATATGAGCATTTCAAAGCCATAGCAAACAGCGTGGATATTGGCGTAATGCTATACAATGTCCCGGGCAGATGCGCAGTGGATTTAAAACCGCAAACAGTTAAAAAAATAACAGACGAATGCAAAAATGTATATGCTATCAAAGAGGCTAGCGGCTCGATGGAGAGATGCGTGGAGCTTGGAACTATGATGCCAAAGCTTGCGATACTAAGCGGAGATGACGGTATCAACTATCCCATCTTGGCAAATGGCGGTAGAGGAGTGGTCTCGGTTACCGCAAATCTCCTTCCGAATAAACTAAAAGAGATGACTGACGCTGCGGCAAAAGGCGATTATCTAAGAGCAAAACAAATCAACGATGAACTATATGCTCTAAATAGCGTTTTATTTATAGAGACAAACCCGATACCTATTAAAGCTGCGATGTATATCGCAGGACTTATAGATAATCTGGAGTATCGGCTGCCGCTTACAAAACCGTCAGCCGATACGATGGCAAAATTAGAAGCAGTACTAAAAAAATATGAAATTTTGAAATAGAACGAACATGAAGGGCAAAACTCTTGTAATCAGCGGCGGGACTAGAGGCATAGGTAGAGCTATAGTCGACATATTCGCAAAAAACGGCGCGAACATAGCCTTTACATACAATTCAAGCGAAGAGGAAGCCAAAAAGATATGCGCCGAAATTAACCAAAAATTCGGCGTTAAGATCATGGCGTACAAGCTTGACATACTTGAACCGGATAGCTATAAGACCGTATTTGAAGAGATAGACAAAGAGTTCGATAGGGTTGATTATTTCATATCAAACGCAATCATATCCGGTAGAAGCGTCGTAGGCGGGTTTGCGCCGTTTATGCGCCTAAAACAAAAAGGGCTTAACAATATTTACACGGCTACCGTTCTCGCATTCGTAACCGGTGCGCAAGAGGCCGCAAAAAGGATGGAAAAAGCAGGCGGCGGAGCGATAGTAGCGCTAAGCTCCACAGGAAATCTAGTACACACAGAAAACTATGCCGGACACGGCAGCTCAAAAGCGGCGTTAGAGACGATGGTAAGATATGCCGCAACAGAGCTTGCGCCAAAAAATATCAGGGTGAATGCGCTATCTGGCGGCCCTATAGAAACGGATGCGCTAAGGGCTTTTCCTAACTTTGAAGAGCTAAAAGCGGAAGTAATCAGAAGAACGCCGCTTGGCAGAATGGGGCAAGCGTCAGACTTGGCTCCTATAGCCCTATTTTTATGTAAAGAAGACTCTTATTGGATAAACGGTCAGACTATTATTGCGGACGGCGGCAGCTCCTTTACATGATGAATACCCCAAATACTCTTGCTTTTATCAGGATACTCGTATCTCCAGTTATATTCTGGATACTTCTTAATAGAGACAATGCGGCGCTCGGCATCCATCCTAGCTGGATGGATTTTTTCGCAGGTTTTTTATTCGTTTTAGCTGGTCTGACCGACTTTTTTGACGGTTTTATAGCAAGAACTTGGGATGAGCGTACGAAGCTAGGCTCGATAATCGACCCTCTGGCGGATAAGATGCTAACCCTTGCCGCGTTTTTGGGGCTGATGAGCCAAGGTGTTGCAAGTCCTTGGGCGATTTTTTTGATACTTACGAGAGAGTTTTTCATAACCGGGCTAAGAGTAGTGGCGGTATCCGAAGGCAAAGAGATAAGCGCCAGTTTTATCGGCAAACTAAAGACGACGGTACAGCTAATAGCAATAGGCTTTTTAATAATGCACTGGCCTTTTGCCTCTCTTCTTTTGTGGGCGGCGGTAGCCATCACGATATACTCCGGATACGAGTACACAAAAGAATATATCAAACTCTAATTCGGAGCGCATCTTGGGTTTTTTAGTTTCACTTCTCGTTCTTTCGTTTTTGATATTCTTTCATGAGCTTGGCCACTTCTTGGCCGCCAGGATGTTTGGCGTCAAAGTCGAAGTATTTAGCATAGGTTTTGGCAAAAAACTATTTTCATTCTCAAGCTCCAAAACAGAGTACAGACTATCGCTTATTCCTCTTGGCGGATACGTCAAGATGAAAGGCCAAAACGACGCAAACCCAGCAGAGGTAAATACCGAAAGCGACGGATACGGCTCAAAAACTCCACTTCAAAGAATCATTATCCTATTGGCCGGTCCTTTTTTTAACCTTGCGTTAGCGGCGATTATCTATTTTGGATTGGCGCTGGGCGGCATAGATACGCTAACTGCAAGAGTAGGAGAGATCTCGCCAAACTCCGCAGCCTCTACGGTCGATTTGAAAAAAGGCGACAAAATACTCTCCATTAACGGCGAAGAGATAAGATATTGGCACGAAATAAGCGAAAAAATACAAAAAGCCGGCGCTTCGCAAATATCGATGACTATCGCAAGAGACGGCAAAATAGCGACGCTGCACTTAAAGCCGCTCATCGTAGAGACAAAAAACATATTCGGCGAAAATACAAAAAGATATATGATAGGCATAGCCCCGCTTGGAGAGAGTGTAAAAGTCTATTACAACCCGATAGAGGCTGCCAGTCTGGCTGTAGAAAAAACATACCAATCTGCCAAATTTATAGCTATGGGCATAGAAAAATTGATAACCGGCGTACTATCTTTAAATAACGTCGGCGGAGTAATATCCATAATGCAGGCGACAAATGATGCGACACATTCCGGCTTTGTTACGCTTTTGCTTTTGACGGCGCTCATCTCGGTAAACCTTGGAGTGATTAACCTACTCCCTATTCCGGCGCTTGACGGCGGACATATTATTTTTAATCTATACGAAATGGTATTCAAAAAAATGCCTAGCGAAGCGGTATTTACCAAGCTGACTTTAGCCGGCTGGGCTGTACTTTTGTGGCTAATGCTTCTTGGACTATATAACGACCTAAACAGAATAACCGGAGGGTTTTGATGACAAAACTTGAAGCCGTAATAGAGAGAATCGAAAAAGCAAGACTGGCGTACAACCCAAAAAGCATAATAAAACTGCTAGTCGCCAGCAAATACGCCGATGTGCAGCAGATAGAATCTCTTTACAA
>JAEMQC010000067.1 GCA_022758985.1 Campylobacteraceae bacterium | reverse complement strand
GCTAATTGACATTTGAAATCAAAAATCGTAAAATTCGCCCAATAAAACTTTAAAAGGAGCAGAAAATGCGAAACACATTTAACACGCAACACAACTTTACACAAGCTACGTCTGCACTGCTCCTGCTCTCGCTCACAAACCTACTATAAAACACACAATTTTTTAAACCAATTGTTAAATAGCTTTGCCGCAAGTAGCGATCAATATTTGTTATAAGAATTTTTTATGAAATGAATGCTTCTACGGTGCGAAGGTCAAAATCTATTTGATTTTGGGCGCCAAGCATTAAGCCTTAGTGAATGAGCAAAAAATCGGGTACTTCAAGACTCTTGTCGGCTCGAAATTAGCTATCCGAGCGCATCAGATACAGACTTTGAGTTCACGAGACGAATCATCGAAGAAGACATAGCGCCGAGTGATGTCTGGTTACAGGTGCTTATTCCCGCTCGCCGTGAATTGATTGAAAGGAGCGTGGAGGCGATGAGGGGAGCCAAGAGGGCGATATTGGCAGGGGCGAGAGGGCGGGAAACTTGGATTTGGTAACTTTGGCTTTTAATATCTATTCGCAAGGCATCGACCCAAAACTTGTTTTGGCGCATATAGACGACGTAAAAGAGTTTGTAGAAAATATAACGGAAATTGACACGCATATCCGCCACCCGTATGTAGGAGAGATGATATTTACGGCGTTTAGCGGCGGGCATCAAGACGCAATCAAAAAAGGGCTTGACGTACACAAAAATACAAACGGCAAATACTGGGAAGTGCCGTATTTGCCGATAGACCTCAGGGACATCAAAAGAGGGTTTGAGAAAGTGGTAAGGATAAATTCGCAATCCGGCAAAGGAGGCGTGGCTTTTGTTATCAAAGAGGTTTTGGGCGTTGAACTATCAAAAGAAGAGAGTATTGGTTTTGGGAAAATAGTAAAAAAAATATCAGATAAAGAAGGTAGAGAGCTTAAAGGCTGGGAAATAGCCGAAATATACAGACGGGAATTTAGTTTTCGCTAATTTTTTCGGCTTTATACACGTATACCTCTAGCTTTCCGCTTCTCCAAAAGTCGGCGTCAAGTCCGGCTTTTTGGCATAGCCTTGAGATAAACTCCTCTTTTGAGCCTATCTCTTCCCATACTGAAGGCAAGAATGTGGCTTGATACTCTTCAAATTTTATTATGAGTCCGTCTTCCATAGGAGTAATTTTCGACAGCAGCTCGTCGGCAGTCGTATATGTTAGCTCCACAGGTTCGTGTAGTAGCGATAATTCTATTTTGATAAATGGGAGTTCGGTGATATTCATAGGCGGAAATCTAGGGTCATGGAATGCGCTTGATAGGGCATTCTCAACAATATCTTCTTGCAAGCTTCTATGCGCTATGAGCGAGCCGATACAACCTCTTAGTGCACCCTCTTTTGTCTTGAGTGTTACAAACACGGCGCCTTTTTGTCTAAATACCTCCGGAAGCTGATCAGCTCTTACGGCCGGCGTCCTAAGTAGTTCGCTCTCAATTGCATTTCTGGCAAGCCTCAAAGCCATCAGCTTTTCGCTCTCTGTCATTGCCCTTCCTTATAAAACATAAAACTTCCGTAGCCTACCACGCTATCTTTATCGCCCGTAGTATCGCCGCTTGTTTTGTAGTCTAGCGTTTTTGATTTTAAGTTATGTTTAAGTGCATATCTAACTGCCGCCGAAATCCCAGGTCTTCCGCAAGCCTCACATGCTTCAAGCGCCGATAAGTCAAGGGCTTCAACACCTTTTATGCAGTAAGAGTCTATCGCTACGGCCTCTTTATGCGGGTAGTAATGGCTTAAATCACTACTAATTACACATATTCTACTATCATCAAGCAAAAACTCTTCCAAAATTGAAAAAAGCTCTTTATCCGATATATTTCCATATACGAGCGGCACAATAGTAAACTTTTTTAAAGATAGTTGCAAAAACGGCAGCTGAACCTCAAGGGAGTGTTCAAGTCTATGAGCCACTTCGCTACTAATAAGATTCGGGAATTTTTGCAGCAGCCTAGACGACTCCTCTTTATCAACCTTTATATTCCCAAGCGGTGTTTCAAAATATTCGTCCGGACTAAAGGAGGCACCCTCCAAATACACCCTATGCGAAGGTCCCAGTAAAAGCACTTTATACTCGATATTCTCATCCAGATTTAGAAGCTGTCTGAAGGCATGCCCCGCCGTATATCCGCTATATACGTATCCGGCATGGGGAGATACGATAATTTTTGGCCGCTTGGCCGCATCGAACGACTCGCTTATCGCATATCCGACAAACTCTTTTAGCCCATCTTCTTCTTTTGGATAAAACATGCCTGCCACGGCCGGATGTCTGACGCCCATATCAACCCTCCGCAGATGTTTTCGGTGCGCTTTTTATAGATGTTGCTTTTATATCAGAAATTAAATAAAAAATTATATAAGCGAAATAGAACACTAACATTTTATTAACAAATTTCCGTTAGAATGACTCAAACTCTGATGTGCAGAGCTTGAATTTTAAAAACGGGAGAGTTCTTAAATGGGACTTTACGATAGGGATTATGCTAGAAGCTCTCAAACGGACAACGGTCTAGAGAGAATCAATTATCAAACAAGAGAAGAGGAACAACTGCATGTCATAACCGACATTAACGCATTCGTCAAAACTACGTATATGTATTTTGCGGCAAGTCTTATGGCCGGAACTGCGGGCGCATACGCAGGTATGCAAGCTGCCGCCACCATAAAAAGCTTCTATTGGCCGTTAGTAATACTAGAGATCGCTCTTATATTCGGGCTTAACTTCGTCAGAAATAAACCTGGCATTAACTCTATAGTGCTTTTTGCGTTCACTTTTATAAGCGGTCTAACCTTGACTCCGCTTCTAAGCACAATACTACATATGCCTGGCGGCGCCGGTATCGTTACAAACGCGTTTTTGATGACTTCGGTAGCATTCGGCGCTCTTACGATGTTTGCGATGAACACAAAAAAAGACTTTACAATGATGGGCAAGATGCTTTTCATAGCGTTAATCATCATGATAGTCGGCGGCGTAGTAAATATATTCCTTGGCAGTCCAATACTTCAACTTATCCTTGCCGGAGCGGGGGCGCTACTGTTTAGCTTCTTCATTCTTTACGATACGCAAAATATCATCCAAGGCGCTTATGATTCACCTGTAAGTGCGGCGGCAAGCCTGTATCTTGATTTCCTAAACCTTTTCGTTTCACTTCTACAAATACTCGGCATCTTTGGCGGCAGAGAAGAGTAACGGCGAGATGGCAAGCCTCCTTCGGCTTGTCGACGCCAACCTAAACCGCCTCAAAGAGGGCATAAGAGTTATCGAAGACATATGCAGATTCGTATATGAATTCAAAGAGGAAGCCTCGAAGTTAAAAAACCTCCGGCACTCGGCCAGAACGTCTTGCTTACTTGAAGCCTTGGCAAGTAGGGATATAATAGGCGATATTTCAAAAAACACCACAAAGACGGAAAAACAAAGAGAAAATATCGGCTCGCTTTTGGTTGCAAACTTCAAGAGGGCAGAGGAATCCGCAAGGGTACTTGAAGAGAGTCTAAAACTCATAAACACAAACGAAGCCGAAGAGTTTAAAAAAATCAGATATGCGCTCTACGATATAGAAAAATCGCTTTTTTCAAAACTTCCAACCAGATAAACAACCTCAAATTCAAGCACGCTGGGCCCGTCCGTGTATAGTTTTTTGGCCTGCTTGTAGCTGATACTATTCGCTCCTCCAGAAACACCGGTGGTTTTTATAAACCTAAGTGCGTCGCGCGGCGTATCGAACTCTTTTTTGTAACTCTCTACAAATAACTCTTTAACGCAAAAAGAAGCGAACGAGTTTTTGACATCATCCACGGTCGGCAAAAAACTATTTACGCCGACGCATTTGCGTATCGAGACAAAAGTACCCCTTGTAAAAATAGCGATAGCGAAATCTCTCGCTATGCCAGATAGCTCCAAAATTGTATTCGGCAAATTTCTAGACCACTGCAAAGCCGAAGAGGAGACGAGAAGATCGAATTTACCGAACCTCTCTTTTATTTCTAACGCTACTCCAGGGTCATCAAAATCCCCGCACAAAACGGTACAGCCGCCATGACTTCGATGCAAATCGCACATTTTTGGGCTAGAGTCTACACCCAAAAAAAGCTCTTGTAAGCCGCCGCACTCCTCGTAAACAGCGCCGTCGCCGCATCCTATATCCACTATTCTTTTATATTGTTCAGCCGCCGCCATGCGCAAGAGTTTTTGGGCTATTTTTTTTTGTATATCTCTATTTTGTGAATAACTTATTGCATATCTATCGAATTGGTTTGCAGGCATTACTATTTTTTCAAACTTTTTTAGCTAATATTTCGAGCTTCATTATAACCTTTTAGAGCATCAAGGAAATTTAAAAATGATAAGTTTTTCAATAGTTATTCAATTTATTTTAACGGCCATTCTGACGCTTGCAGTACTTTTGCAAAAAAGCTCATCTATAGGACTTGGGGCATATAGCGGAAGCAACGAGTCCGTATTCGGCGCAAAAGGGCCTGCCGGGTTTTTGACTAAAGCGACGTTTGCGGTAGGTGTTTTATTTATTATAAACACCGTATTTTTGACATACTCCTTTAATAAAGAGAAAAACAAATCGGTAATAGATAGCGTAAAGGTACTCACGCCTACTCAAAACATTCCTGCAAAATGAAACCTTTTTTATTTCTCTTAGCCTTTTGCGCATCGCTTTTTGCGGATGCGCATATCCTTTGCTACCATAGATTTGACGACAACAAACCAAAACTAAGACACACGAATATTTCGTCAAAGAAATTTGCCGAGCAGCTTGCTGCGCTAAAAGCGGACGGCAATAAATTTGCAACGCTTTCGTCCGTGGTTACTGCGATAAAAACCAACAAGCCTATAGGCGAAAAACTAGCCGTAATAACGGTAGACGACGCATACAAAAGCTTTTACGAAAAAGCGCTTCCGATACTAAAAGAACAAAAAATACCTTTTACCCTTTTCGTATACGTCGAGGCCGTAAACAATAAATACAAAGATTATATGAACTGGGATCAGGTAAAAGAGGCCGGCAAATACGGCGAAATACACCTTCACTCCTATGCGCACAAAGACCTAACAAAACTAACTCCGGCTGAACTTGAAAAAGATACGACTGAAGCTATGGCGCTTTTTGAAAAACACATGGGGTATAAACCAAAGTACTATGCGTATCCGTTTGGACTCTATAACTACGAAGTCAAGCAAAAGCTAAAAAGCATGGGCTTTGAGGCTATATTTACCGTAGACAACGGAGCTGTAGATGTAAAAAGCGACCCCTTCTCTATGGAGAGGATAGCGGTTAACGAAGATACGGATTTTAGTCTTAATATAAAAGTTAAACCGCTCGATATTACGCTTGAAAAAGCGACCGGAGATAAAATCAAAACGGTAAAAGGCAGCGTAAGCAATTTTGGCGGCAAAACAATCAAAATGTACGTCGCAAAAGGCGACACGAGAGTTTTGGAACTTAAAAACGGAAGCTTTGAAACTACGGTAGATATGGATAAAATAAACAGCAAAAAAAAGCTGATTTTCTTTACCGAAGATCATAGATACAGAGCAAAACTTATTGAAAAGGATTAGACGATGTTAGAAGAGATTTACTCATTTGCAAATGACGGCATGAACAAAGCGCTAGAGTCGCTAAAAAGGGATTTTGGAACTATTAGAAGCGGGAAAGTAAGCCTCTCGATTCTAGATAACATCAAAGTCGATTACTATGGCTCCCCTACTCCGCTAAACGGCGTGGCAAACCTAGCAACTCCGGATGCGACGACTATAACTATAACTCCATGGGAAAAATCGATGCTAAAAGAGATAGAAAAAGCTATCCAAATAGCAAATATCGGCGTAAACCCTGGTAACAACGGCGAATCAGTGATTCTATCATTTCCTCCTATGACGATGGATCAAAGAAAAGAGAACGCAAAAAAAGCAAAGGCGTTCGGCGAAAATGCGAAAGTAGCTATCAGAAATATCAGAAGAGACGCCAATGACAAAGTAAAAAAACTTGAAAAAGAGAAAGCGATAAGCGAAGACGACTCAAAAAGAGGGCAAGAGAAAATACAAAAAATCACTGATGATTTTGTAGCAAAAGTAGACTCTATGTGCGAGCAAAAAGAAGCGGAACTTCTAAAGGTATAATGATGGATGTAGCTCAAATCTATAAAGATGCAAACGCTCTGCTCGAAGGACATTTTCTCCTTTCATCCGGCAACCATTCACAGTTTTACCTTCAATCCGCCAAAGTCTTGGAAGATCCGAAAGTCGCCCAAATACTAGCCGACGAGCTCGCAAAACAGATAAAAGCAAGCGGTATCGAGATAGACACGGTATGCTCTCCGGCATTAGGTGGAATAGTTGCGGGATATGAACTAGCAAGATCGCTCGGCGTAAGATTTATATTTACCGAAAGAGTAAACGGCGAGATGACGCTAAGACGCGGGTTTGAGGTCAAAAAAGGGGAAAAACTGCTCATTTGTGAAGATATCATTACAACCGGCGGAAGCGCAGTTGAGGCGATGAAAGCCGTAGAAGCCCTAGGCGGTGAAGTGGTGGCTTTTGCGGCGCTTGCAAATAGAGGTTTTTGTGAGAGAGTAGGCGGCGGGATAAAAAGAAAACCTGAAGCCAAACTCCCTTCAAACAAACCTTTCTTCGCACTAACCGACTTTGATTTTGAAATGTACTCTCCGGAGGCATGTCCTCTTTGCAAAAACGGTAGCGCCGCTATAAAACCTGGGAGCAGAGGAAACTAAATGTTTCTGGATAAAAACAGGAGGTTTATCTATCCAAACCCCCTGCTTCGCCTCAGCGCATTTTTACTAGACTCTTTCATTATCGTGACGCCGATAGCAATGCTTTGGGGCATACTGTTTGGTTACCACGAGATGAAAACCGACAATCCAAAACCGTATCTACTTGCCATAGAGATAGCCGTCGTATGGCTCGTTACCTCGTATCTCATCTCAAAAACCGCTCAGACGCCCGGCAAAAAAGCTTTCGGGATGTACGTCGTATCGGTCGGCACCTTTGAGAAAATAAGCTTTTTTAGAGCCTCGTTTAGATTTGCACTATGGCTTCTTTGCTGGCTATCTATGGGTATCGGGTTTTTTATAGCGTTTTTTTCAGAGCGAAAACAAACCCTTGCAGACAAGTTTTCCGGCACGGTCGTAGTTCGTGACATCGGTGAAAAAAACAAGGATGCCTAGCCGCTTCGCAATCTTTACTTCCCTTTTTTATTTTTTTTATTTTTGGGCGACCGCAGTCTTTGTGATTTTTGTGCCAAAAACGCTTCTCGATTTGGGCTATACTACCGCAGAGATAGGGATACTTCTCTCGGTTATGCCGCTTATTAGATTTATTACCCCTTTTTTATTTAGCTCAAAACTTAAGCTAACAAAAGAGACTTTTTATTACTCTCTTATTTTTTCGACGCTGCTTTTTGCTGGATTTGTATTTACATACCACAGCTTTTGGCTTTTATTTTTAAATACATTGCTTTACGGACTATTTATCACAATCACCCTTCCATACGTCGATTCGGTGGCATTAAAAGAGATAAAAAAAGAAAAATACGGGCTTATTAGGCTTTTTGGCTCGATAGGATTTATGGGTGCGGCAATAGCGCTTGGCAAAATGGAGCTAGATAAAGAGACGGTGTTTTTGCATTATCTCATATCGGTGGCGCTAATGTCCGTATTCGGTGCACTGCTTGCCTCAAAAGAGAAGATAGAAACCGAAAGTGAGCAAGCGGCAAAAGAAACTGAAGGCGACCTAAAACGATATATAGCGGACAGTCCGTTCTGGCTTGCAATGATACTGGTTCAGCTCAGCTTTGGGGCTTTTTACGGATTTTTTACCGTTTTTGAGCATGAAAACGGCATCACTCTTGAAAATATCACATACCTTTGGAGCATAGGGGTGCTGGCCGAGATATTTATGTTTGCCTTCCAAGGAAAGCTACTCAAAAACATAAGACCTCTTTTTGTTATCAAGCTAACGATAGTTTCTCTTGTCGCAAGATGGTTGCTTTTACATTTTTTTGAAGGTAATTTTTTTGCCGCCTCCATTGCGCAGATTACCCACGCCCTTAACTTCGCCCTTTTTACGACGGCTGCGTTTTTGTATATTTTCAACAGATATGAGGACAAAAAGAGAGCCCAAATGCACTTTTACGGTTTATCTTACGGTCTTGGTGGATTCTTTGGCTCAATAATATCCGGCGCCCTTTACGGCCCGAATATATTTCTCTACTCCGCCCTCTTTGCCGCCTTTTCTCTGGCAGCAATCGCACTCTATAAGCCTACTCGCTAAATCCTATCTCCACTCTGGAATTTGCGATCTTCTCTTTTTGCTCCGGAGCGGAAAGCGGTTTTGTCGATAGGACTATTCTATTTTCGTTAATACCGTTTTTTACAAGCTCCGCCTTGACTGCAAGCATCCTCTCTTTTGCCAAAGACTCCATCTCTTTTTGAGAGGCCTCTATGTGCGTAATTATAAGAGTCTTCATGTCGGTAGTATTTAGCCCTTTCTCGAAGCCTAGCATATTTTTCGGCTTAGGGAAGCTCTCTGCTTTGTAGGCCGCTTTTAGATATTTTTCATACTCTAAGGGCTCTATTTTGACGCCGACTGCACTTTTTAGCTTCATATCTTTTACTTTTGCGGCTATAAGCTTATTGTTAAACTCTCTCTCCTTATACCCTTTAATATCGTTTTCGGCGTCAATATATCCTGTGAGAGTAGGCTTCAAAGCCGGTTTTTTGTTGATTATCTCAGCGATTTTTTTGATCTTTGCGGCCTGTGCATCAGATAATATAGAGCTTCCAGCGTCAAAAGTAATATACCCTAGATCGTCCCCGCCGCCAAAGAGCGAAGCTAGCGCACTAAACGGCGATTTGATGATTTTGATGATGAGCTGTTTTATAAGCTTCCAGACCACCTGTCCACTTTTTATCTCGGGGTCGTCTAGACTGCCTTGCACCGGTATCTCTACGTCGATATTGCCTTTATCGTCTTTTAGTATCGCGATAGCTAGTTTGTAAGGAAGCTTGACCGCCCCCTCACTCTCTACCTCTTCGCCAAGATTGAAACCTAGAAGCGATATTTTATTACTGGATTCCAATTTCCTACCATACACCTGATAGTCAAGATCGAGCCCTAGATTTCCACTCTCTATTTTGTAGCCTATAAACTTCTCGGTATACGGCGTAAACTGCGTCATAGGAACGTCTATCGTCTGTGCCTTTAGCTTTAGCGCAAAGTTTTGTTTATCCGGCACTACGTCGCCCTTGATACCGATACGCCCGTATCCGCCACTATTGGCTCGAAGGTCTATGGCTGCGCTTTTATTTTTATCCAAAGAGAGCTGCCCTATACTTCCCGCTATATCGGTAAGCGTAGTTTTAAAATGCTGTTTTAATGACCTATCCTCAAAGTCCACCTTGCCGCCTTGAAGCGTAAACTTGCGAATAGTGAAGTCCGGAATCTCTGTGGATGTCTCAGGCGTCCCCGTTTTTACGCTCTTATTCTCTTCGGCGCCCTTGAAATACCTTGCCAAATTTAGCGTCTTGTTTTCGTCTATCCAAAGATTTGCGTAAAACCCGCTGAGGGCTACGCCGCCAATCTCCGTCTTTGGGTCGGGATACGAGCTTTTGATATTTGAAAGCGCCAAAGTTTCAAACGATAGCAATCTAAAATTTTTCTTTTCAGTATAGAGGGCGAATTTCCTTATATCTACTGAGCCGCTCTTTACGTCTATGTTTATTTTTTTAGGGTCAAACGAAGCCGCAAATTTACAAGAGGCACTAAGCTCTCCGCTTTGGAGTCTAAGAGTAGGCGGTAAAAACCCGAACCTATCTATTACGTATAGTGCGGCTTTTTTTACGGCTAGCTCTCCCTCGGCCTTTTTTGATACGATATTTACGTTCGAATCTACCAAAACTTGCCCTTCTTTTGCATTCACCTCTGTTTTTACCTTAAACGGTTTATCCTCTCTGTTTTGCAAATCGGATATATCCACAAAAAACGACTCGACGTCTACGCTATAAGGCTTTTTGCCAAGGAGCGCACTATCTTTATAGCTTCCCTTGCCGTCTATATGTATATTTTTGGCTGATATTTTCCAAGGCTTCTCATCGCCGCTTTCGTCTTTTTTCATACTCTCTTTTTGCGGCGCCAGTTTGGCTACATTGACACCGCTCTTATCTTTTACGATGTCAAAATCTACGCCGTTTATGGCTACACTATCCACTCCAAGTTCTTTTGAGACGATATCGGCTTTTAGGTTTTTTAGTTCCAAAGAAGAGAGAGATAGAGGCCTTGCGCCGTCTTTTTCGAACACTCCAAGCTCTTTTAGGTCAAAATAACCCAGAGACGCTTTTTGCTCATCCAGACTATACAAAAGAGAGGAGAGGATAAGCTCTTTTGTTTTTAAAGCGGCATTTTTCGTCTTTATATCCGCCTCTTTTAGTTTGACGTTTGCACCCAGATGCATCCTGTTCGTTTTCGCCTTCTCGAAAACAACTTTCGCATCCAGACTCAAACTACCTTTTATATTCGTAAGTTCGCCGTTTTGAGGCAAAAAAGCGTTTAGCTGAGATATATCGAACTCTTTGAGGCTAAAAGAGAGGTCGCTTTTCATATCCTTTGCAAACGGTCTGCTTTTGCCGACAAAAGAGAAGCTAGAGCCGTTAAAGACCCCCTTAACGCTAGGCTGGGTAAAAATCTCCGTGTCGTGAGGCACGGTAGATATAAACGGCAGAGAGACGTAAGCCTTCGCCACGGCGTAGTGCTGCTTTGTAATTTCGTCAAAAAAATCTATGTTCGCATTTTTGATGTTTATATTATTTATAGAGAAGTAGTACGGCTCGCCCTCTTTTTTAGCCTCTTTTTTTAGCGGAAATATTTTTTGGATATTTAGAGTTTTATTCTCATCCCTCGATAACTTCAACTTAAGACCATCAAGCGTTATGGAGTCCACGATAAAAGCCCTATCCGTAAAGCTGTAATAGCTAAAGTCAAAATCCAGTATGTCAAACGAAAGAAGAGGCTCGTTTTTATGCGTCAGAGCAAACCCTTCCATTGTAACCCTGGCCGTAAGAGGTTCAAACCTGAAGCTTTGAAGCGCCAAAGTGACGCCGTATTCGTCTTTTAATTTATTTTGTAAAACATATTTTATGCCAAAAGGAACCGCAAAAAAGAGGGTCGAATACAAAAGCGTCAACATAAAAACTATTTTTGCAAACAACTCCGATTTAATAGGCCATAATAATCTATCCATCTCAAAACCCTGCTTTTTTGGCTTTTTATAAAGATTAACCCTTTTTGCCTAAAAAATAGACCGGGTTTAAACTTAAATCGTTATATTTTTTTGTATACTACGAAAATAATACATCTAACGTAAGGAAAAAAGAGGTGGAGATAGAAGGAAGGGTTTGGCTAAAAACAAGCGGCAAGAGCTTTCTTGGGAGTGGCAGAGTTTATCTGCTTGAGCTTATAGGTAAAACAGGTTCAATCTCAAAAGCGGCCAAAGAGATGGGAATGAGCTACAAGGCGGCATGGGATGCGGTGGATGCGATGAATAACCTCTCGGATGAGCCGCTGGTAGCCAAAAACACGGGCGGCAAGGGCGGAGGAGGCACAACACTGACCGCTAAGGGCGAAGAGACGGTGAGGGTATTTAAGGCGCTGGAAAATAAATATGAGCAGTTTTTAGCTTCCATTGTAGACAACGCCGCCGACTTTGACACATTATACAAAAACCTAAGAAGGATAAATATGAAAACATCCGCTAGAAACCAGCTATTTGGCACAATCGACAAAATCGTAAAAGGAGCCGTAAACTCAGAGGTTGAGCTAGACATCGGCGGAGGCAACAAGATAGTAGCCGTCATCACCAACGACTCCGTAGAATCACTCGGGTTTGAAGTGGGCGAGGAGGCATACGCCATTATCAAAGCAAGCTGGATAATAATCAGCAAAGAAAAACCGAAAAAACTAAGCGCAAGAAACATCATAGAGGCAAAAGTATCTGACATCATCCCCGGAGCCGTAAACTCCGAGGTAAAAATGAAAGTCGCAGACAAAACGCTTGCGGCGGTTGTCACTAACGAAGCAATTAAAGAGCTAAAAATCAAAGAAAACGACACGGTGTATGCTATTTTTAAAGCGTCTAACGTAATACTAGGAGCATAAAATGATAAAAAAAATTCTACTTTCACTGGCTATCGCTGCATCGTCACTTTTGGCGGGTGAGGCGAAGATAGCGGCTGCCGCAGACCTTGTGTACGCTTTTAAGGAGATGGAAGCGCTTTTTGAAAAACAAAATCCGGGTGAGAAGCTATCCGTTGCCTTCGGTTCAAGCGGTAAAGCATTCACGCAGATAAAAAACGGCGCACCGTACGATATGTTTTTCTCCGCAGATATGGGGTATGTGCAAAAGCTAAAAGAGGCAGGGCTTGCCGTTACGACTCCAAAACCTTACGCATACGGCAGAGTAGGCATCTGGGCAACCAAAAAAAGCGGTATTGATGTATCTAAAGGTTTAGCGGTTTTATTAGAACCAAAAGTCAAAAAAATATCTGTTCCGGATCCATCCCACGCCCCATACGGAGTAGCGGCGATTAATGCTCTAAAAAGCCAAAAACAGTACGACAAGGTTAAAGACAAATTTGTCTTAGGGGAAAACGCAACTCAAGCTGCGCAGTTTGCCCAAAGTGGGGCGGCCGAGGTGGCTTTGATTCCGATATCGCTTGGCTACTCTGAACTGCTAAAAAAAGAGGGAAATTTTTATCTAATGCCAGGCAGTTGGCACAATGACATTATCCAAGGGTATGCGATACTAAAACAGGGCAAAGACAACCCAACGGCCAAAAAATTTGAAAGCTTCGTCGCCACCAAAGAGGCTAGAGAGATATTCAAAAAATATGGGTTTGTGTTGCCAAATGAATA
>JAEMQC010000128.1 GCA_022758985.1 Campylobacteraceae bacterium | reverse complement strand
CTCAAAAGACAACACAAAAAATGGTGATGTTGACCTAGCTGGCTTTATATTCGTGCCATACGATGATGGTCAATATTCTATCCACTCTATGTTTTTCAAAGCTCACAATATGATAGGCTTTGACCAATCAGATATGGATAACTTTAATGTTGCATACATGCTATACAAATCACAAGTTATGCAAGGTGCGGCTATGAATCTTAGTAGTAGTGGTACAGTACCTGTTGTACCTGTTAATGGAAATATACTATCAAATCTAAGCTACTACTCAAGCCAACTACAATTTAAAAATGTTGGTAATCTATATGGTGGTACGGTTATGGCAATGGCAAACGGCATAGGCAACGGGTGGTCAAACTTCCTTGATAATACTACTGCATTTGTAAGCTATGCGTTTACAAAAACTCAACCAAATGGCCTTGGAATGCTAGGTTCTACTGATGCGAAATTTGGTAGCTCATGGTGGGCAGGCGTACAGATGCCTGCAGTATTTACAAAAGACGGCAAAATCGGTCTTGAGTACAACCAAGGCTCTAAATACTGGAGAAGCGTAACATACGGCGAAGACACCATGATAGGCTCCAAGCTTGCAGCTAGAGGTAAAGCATGGGAAGGTTACTACACTCAACCGCTTACAAAAAATCTTGATATGCAGCTAAGATACACGCATATCAGCTATGACTATACTGGAAGCAACGGGTTCTTTGGCGCTGAAGGCACACCATACACAATGGATGAGGCAACCGCAAACGGCATGAATGTTGTAAAATCTGCATCTGACGCAAGAGCTTATATCAGATATAGATACTAAAACTTTTCTAGCAAGGTCTAAGCCTTGCTAGAAACCTCTTTTAATACCTCATCAAACTTCATATTTGCATCCACTATCAACTCGGACTTTTGCGTATAGATAGGCTCTCTTATTTCAAATATTTTTCTAGCAAATTTTACATCAGCAAACAACGGTCTTTTATCAAACTCTTCGGCTTTTAGCCTCTCTAGCAAGGTCTCAAAATCAACTTTTAGATATATTGTTTTGCCAAGGGAGCTAAAATCTTCTATAACGGTCGGCATACCTCCGCCTGTCGATATTACTGCATTTGAGACATTATTGCTTAACCACTCAAAACATTTCCGCTCACACTCCCTGAAATACGTTTCACCCTTATCGGCAAACATATCTCTAATTTTTTGCCCCTCAAAACTCTCGATGAGTGCATCGGTATCGACAAAATACATCTCTTTTTCTTTTGCAAGAGCTCGCCCTACGCTGCTTTTTCCGCTCCCCATAAAGCCTATAAGTACAATGTTATTCATTGTGATACCTTGATTGTTTTGAGTGGGTCCATACATTTTTCGATATCGTATGTCTTTTTGATTTTCATGCCGTCTATGGACTGATACTCTATGGTTATTTTTTTTATTTTTACCGACTCGACGGGTGGGGTAATGGTGATGGTGGGGAGCGGCTCAACTTTGTTTATTTGAGACATGGATGCTTCCGCAAGGTTTTCTTTTTGCAAAGCTTTAAACGGGTTTTCTCTCGCAAACAAGGGTAGTGAGAGCATGGCTAGCATAAGCGCTGTTCTCATTTGTCTCCTTCTAATCTTTTTAGCTCAAAATACTCTTTTTGATATTTGGCGTTTTGTTCTTTTAGTTTTTCTATTTCCGATTTGAGATGGTCTCGCTGGTCTTCTAAGCTAAAAAGAGTGGATACGGAGTTTTGCCCAAACAGAAGATTGCCGGTATATACGGCAAATACGGCTACGAGCGAAAAGAGAGCCAGAAGCTTCCAAGCGCCCCTGCTAAAGTCAAACAGGGGTTTGCGTTTGGGTGCTCCAAGCTCTTCTAAAATCTCGTTCATGGCTTATTTTTTAAATATGCTTCTTCCTATATATTCCGCAGCGTCGCCAAGCTCTTCTTCTATCTCAAGAAGTCTGTTGTATTTTGCTATACGCTCGCTTCTTGCGGTTGAGCCTGTTTTGATTTGACCTGAGTTTACGGCTACGGCAAGATCGGCTATGAAACTATCTTCGGTTTCACCGCTTCTGTGTGATACTATGCACGTATAGTCGTTTCTATGCGCCAGCCTCATTGTCTGCATAGTTTCAGACAATGTACCTATTTGGTTTAGCTTGATAAGTACGGAGTTTGCGATATTTTTTTCGATTCCCTCTGCAACTATTTTTTTGTTAGTTACGAATAGGTCGTCACCTACTAGCTGCACTTTGCCGCCCAGTCTTTTTGTTAGCTCAGCCCAGCCGTCCCAGTCGCCCTCATCAAGACCATCTTCGATAGATACGATAGGGTATTTTGAGATTAGCATCTCATAATAATCAACCATTTCAGAGCTTGTAAGCACTCTGTTTTCTGTATGTAGGTTGTATTTGCCGTTTTCATAAAACTCGCTTGACGCTACGTCAAGAGCTATTGCGATTTGCTCGCCCGCTTTGTATCCGGCTAGCTCAATAGCTTTCATAATTTTTTGGATTGGCTCTTCGTTGTTAGCTAGGCTTGGAGCAAAACCGCCCTCATCGCCTATGTTTGTAGAGTGTCCTTCATCGTGAAGTACTTTTTTTAGTGCCTGATAAACCTCTGCGGACGCTCTTAGCGCTTCTTTGAAGCTATCAAAACCTATAGGCATAATCATATACTCTTGGAAGTCTGCGCTATTTGCAGCGTGTGCACCGCCGTTGATGATGTTTAGCATTGGCGTTGGAAGGACTACTGCGTTTGCCCCGCCAAGGTATCTGTATAGAGGTACGCCAAGAGAGCTTGCCGCCGCTCTTGCTACAGCCATAGAGACGCCAAGCGCCGCATTGGCTCCTATGTTTGAGTAGTTGTCCGTGCCGTCCACTCTCTTTATTATCGCATCTATATGGCCTTGATTAAACGGGCTAAGACCTATCAGCTCGTCAGCTATCAATGTTTTTACGTTTTCGCAAGCCTTTAGTACGCCTTTGCCGCCAAATCTAGCCTTGTCGCCGTCTCTAAGCTCAAGCGCTTCTCTTTTGCCGGTACTTGCGCCGCTCGGAACAAATGCGCTCTCTACCGTTCCATCGGAGAGTCGAACCGTAACTTTTACCGTAGGGTTACCTCTCGAGTCTATCGCCTCGGAAGCATATAAATCGTCTATATATATCATTGTTCTTCATCTCCTATATTGGTTTCATCGGATAGGCTAGGCAGCTCGCCCTCCAATCCTATATTGTTTCTGATTTCGTTTTCGATTTCTTGACAGACCGCCGGATTGTCTTTTAGGAAGATTTTCGAATTCTCCCTACCCTGGCCGATTTTCGTCGATTTGTAAGAAAACCAGGCTCCGGCTTTGTCTATAATATCAAGCTTAACGCCGTAATCTATGATTTCGCCCATTTTGCTGATACCTTCGCCGAACATTACGTCAAACTCAGCCTGTCTAAACGGAGGCGCGACTTTGTTTTTTATAACTTTGGCTTTTACTCGGTTACCTATTACATCTTCACCTTGTTTGAGGCTTTGGATTTTTCTGATGTCTATCCTGACGGAAGCATAGAACTTTAGAGCGTTTCCGCCTGTTGTAGTTTCGTTGCTGCCGTAGCTCATACCGCCGATTTTTTGTCTTATCTGGTTTATGAAAATTACGGTCGTATTCATCTTGTGAAGTACGCCAGCAAGTTTTCTAAGGGCTTGGCTCATAAGTCTTGCCTGAAGACCCATGTGGCTATCACCCATATCACCTTCTATCTCGGCTTTTGGGGTAAGAGCCGCAACAGAATCGACCACTATCACATCTACAGCGCCGCTGCGAGCTAGCGTCTCCACTATTTCAAGAGCTTGCTCGCCAAAATCAGGCTGAGACACGAGCAGATTGTCGGTATCTACGCCGAGATTTTTTGCATATTTGACGTCAAGGGCATGCTCCGCATCGACGAATGCGCATATACCGCCTTGTTTTTGGGCTTCCGCCACTATGTGCAAAGTCAGCGTAGTTTTACCTGACGACTCCGGACCGTATATCTCTATAATACGACCCTTAGGTACACCGCCGATACCAAGAGCTAGATCGAGCCCGAGTGAACCCGTCGAGATGGCTTCTATGTTCTCTTCGGCTCTATCGCCGAGTCTCATCAAAGCGCCTTTTCCGAAGGCTTTGTCTATTTGTTTTATTGCTAGTTCAAGTGATTTTTTTTTGTTCTCATCCATCGGATTATTCGGCCTTTTAAGAGGATTATAGGGTTATGTTAACAACTCGTCCCTTAAAGTAGTAAGCGGTAAAATCTGCCAAAAACTACTGGAAAAATATGCCTAAAATCACTATCGCCCACTCGCCTGACGCAGACGATATTTTTATGTACTACGCCATCAAATTCGGATGGGTCAATACGGGCGATTTGACTTTTGAAAATATAGCTCTTGACATCGAGACCCTAAACGTTGAAGCGATGCGCGGCACTTACGATGCGACTGCTATTAGCTTTGGCGCATATCCGATTATCAGGGACGATTACGCTCTTTTGCGATGTGCAATGAGTTTTGGTGAAGGATATGGCCCAAAACTTGTCAAAAAAAAGGGCGCAAAACTCAAAAAAAACTTCAAAGTAGCGCTAAGCGGCAGATACACGACAAACGCCATGCTCTTTCGCATAGCTTATCCGGATGCCAGACCTGTATATATGAACTTTCTCGAAATCGAAAAGGCAGTGCTTGATGGCGTAGTCGATGCGGGAGTACTCATTCATGAGGCGATACTGACATACTCGGACGAACTGGAAGTGGAGCGTGAAATATTTGATATTTGGCAAGGGCTGGCGAGAGATATGCCGCTACCTCTCGGGGGCATGGCTATTAGACGCTCAATACCGCTTCTTAGAGCTATAAAAATTGAAAATATTCTGCTGAATGCCGTAACGATAGCGGTAAAAAACAAAGAGACACTCAGTCGAATGCTCTTGGAGCGTGACCTCATCAGGGTGGATGCGAAAAAACTAGAAAAATATCTCTCAATGTATGCGAACGAACGCTCTGAGACGATGGACGACGAGGCGCTGGCAGCTATTGATAAGCTATTTGAAATAGGGTATAATCACGGTATCTACGACAAAAAGATTAGAGCATCCGATATGCTTATTCCAAAAGAGTATATGGATTATAGATTTTCGTAAAGGAGAGAGGGTGGAGTCAAAACTAATAGCGATTACCGTAGAGACGATGAAAATAGCGCTATTCGTATCCATGCCGATGCTTCTTGCCGGACTTCTCGCCGGACTTGTCATAAGCATATTCCAAGCGACTACCCAAATCAACGAAATGACGCTCTCGTTTTTACCGAAAATCATTCTAACTGGAGTTGTTATGGTCTTTACGATGCCTTGGATTATGAATGAGATGATCGACTTTACGACCAGAATATTCAAAATGATTCCTACATTCTCTTTTTAATGCGCAAAAAAACGATAGATTTCTCCAAATACGCCTCTATAAAATTAGGACCCACGCTAGAAGTATCCGTAATCGAAAACGAAAACGACGCCGCAAGCTTTGACGGCGCCATAATAGGCGGCGCATACAATCTAATAATAACCGGCAAAAATAGAAATCTAGCCGTTCTTGGCGAAGAGTTTGACTATGTAAGATCAGAAAACGAAAAGCTATATGTCGGAGCTGCCATGAGCGGGGGACGACTCTTTAGCTTTGCAAAGAAGAACGATTTAGCCGGATTTGAATTTTTGGGTGGACTTCCCGGAACCATAGGCGGAATGCTATCCATGAACGCCGGATTAAAAAGCCATGAGATATTCAATAATCTATTAGCCGTAAAATTTGCAAACGGCTACAAACAAAAAGAGGATATAGAACACGGCTATAGATTTGCGCATCTTGGAAGCATAGCTTTGGAAGCCGTATTTGACGCTAGCAAAAAAGGTTTTGATGAAGCTTTGTTTGAAGAGCTAAAAAACGCACGCAAAAACCAACCAAAAAATCCTAGCGCCGGAAGCTGCTTTAAAAATCCGCCCGGAGATTTTGCCGGAAAACTAATAGAAGAGGCCGGGTTAAAGGGGTACAGAATAGGAGATATGGCTTTTAGCGAAGTTCATGCCAATTTTCTTGTAAATCTAGGGAACGGGAAAGCGGAAGATGCGCTAGCACTCATAGAACTAGCGCAAAAAAAAGTATTGCAAAAGAAGGGAGTCAATTTAGAGCTTGAAGTAAAAATAATTTGATCCGCCGCTTTATGCGGCTAGCTTTAGGGGGTCGCAAGGGACATTTATGTCCCTGCCGCTTAGGCGGGCTTCGCCCGTCTTAGCGTACTATTAGTGGCAACCGCCGCCGCAGCAAGTTGAACCAGTAGCGCCTGCAGCTTTTGCAGCTTCAAGAGCATCTTCATAGTTTGGCTCAGCAGTTACTTCGCTTACAAGTTCTTTGTAAACAACAGTTCCGGCTTTATCTACCACGAATATTGCTCTAGCGCAAAGACCTCTAAGATCACCTTCGCCGATTAGTATGCCGTAAGCTTTTGCAAACTCTTTGTCTCTGAAGTCTGAACATACGTCAAGGTTTTCGATACCTTCAGTTGTACAAAATCTACCGGCAGCAAACGGAAGGTCCATAGACACGATTTGAACTTTAGCGCCGCTCACTTTTGAAGCTTCAACGTTAAATCTTCTTGTTTCAGCCGCACAAACAGCCGTATCTAGAGACGGAACCGCTACGATAACTTGGATGCAGTCGCTAGCGCCGCCAACAGTTACGTCAGCAAGAGCTTTGTTTGGAAGAACTACCGCAGGAGCTTTGTCTCCTACTTTTACTTCCGTTCCTTCAAGATTTACAGGGTTGCCTTTAAAAAGTACTGATGCCATTTTTTCTCCTTGTTTTTTGATAACTAGACAAATTTTAAGCTAAAAAAGATAAATTTTGTCTTAATTAGAAATTGGCTCTTGAGGCTACATCAAAATTTGTGTAGTTTTTGAACAACTTTTTTTCATACGCCTCTACGCCGACTCTACCGATCATAGCCGCATTATCGGAGCAAAACTCCATTTTTGGGAAAAGAAGCTCAAATCGATACTTCTCTGATAATACGTTAAGTTCGCTTCTAAGTCTCTTATTTGCGGCGGCGCCGCCCACTACTCCAAGCAGCGTAGGCGGCCTATCTCTTACTATCTGTTTGATTTTAAATATTAAATGCTCTATTGCTACTTTTTGAAACGAAGCGGCAAAATTTGCTTTTTTGGCCTCATCCAACTCACCTTCTTCCTCTATCTTTAGCCTAAAAGCGTTTTTGAGCCCGGAGTAGCTAAATGCTAGCCTGTTGTCTTGAAGGGCTACGGGCAACTCATAAGCATTTTCGTCACCCCTTGACGCCCACTCCTCGATAAGAGGTCCGCCAGGATAACCAAGCCCTAGCATCTTGGCGGCCTTGTCAAAACTCTCCCCGAAGCTGTCGTCCATCGTCTTTGCGATAAGCTCTACGTTTTGCATATCTGACACTCTCATATACTGCGTATGTCCGCCTGATACCAATAGTACGTCGAGTGGGATTTGGGTCTCTTTTTCTATAAAAAGCGAATAGATGTGTCCGACTAGGTGATTTACGGGGATGAGCGGAACATTTAGCGCTATTGCGACGCTTTTTGCCATAGATACACCTTCCACAAGAGAAACGACCAGACCAGGCTCGTTGGTGACTGCTACGGCTTTGACATGAGGTAGATATTCACTGACGGACTCCAAAAGTTTTGGCAATGCAAGGGCGTGCAGACGACTGGCAAGTTCCGGTACTACGCCGCCATACACGCTATGCTCGGCATCTTGAGATATTTTGCGGTGGAAAATAAGCTTTTTGGTGGCTATCTCGGTTATAGCTATTGCGCTATCGTCGCAACTTGACTCAATAGATAGTATCACGCCGTAATCCACTCATACGCAAAAGGCCATGCACCATATCCCGCATCGGAGTTTAGATGTCCTGCATTTTCGATAATTTTCATCTCACATCCAAGTTCTTTTTGGAGCTGTTTTGCCTCATCTACACTCATATATTTGTCGTTTGTACTTGCAACAAACAGAGCATTGTGCGCCAGAGTAGCAGCCTTTGGATACGGAAAGAACGTATCTATAGCTTTTATATTCGTACTCCTAGCCGGCGGAGCGACTAGCAACACCTTCTCAAAAAGCTTGTCTGGATATTTTTTTGCATACCAAAACCAAAGCATATTGCCAAGTGAGTGGCACACTATCCTGTTCGGCTTGAACGACTCTATTATTTGCTCCAAACTCTCTAACCACGCCTTTTTGCGAGGGGTGTGCATAAAAGGTAACTGTGGAAAATACACGGGATATCCTGCCTTTGCTAGCTCTGACGCCAGCCAACTCTGCCAATGCGGAAAGTCGCTTCCACCCCAGCCGTGAAGTATGAGGATTTTAGGCTTTAATGAGACTTCTTGCATACTCTCTTACCTCCAAATCAAGCGCAAAGACGTCGCCTATACTCGCCGGCAGAATGTGACAAAATTTTTCGTACGAACCAAATATTATGTTCGCCACCTCGCCAAACGCTATACTCTCATCCAAAAACGCCTCTACGCCTATCTCGTTCGCTGCGTTGAGAATGATTGCAGAGAGTGGTTTTCTTAAAAGCTCCTCTTTTAATCTCCATACCGGGTATCTAACATCGTCTATCGCCCTAAACTCCAAAGAGCCGAGAGCGACTAGGTCTATTGAGCGAAAAAGATTCGGCGTCGCACTCCCCGTAATCGCATACGATATAGGCAGTCTCATATCAGGTTCGCTCATTTGCGCCGTAGTAACGCCATCATCAAACTCTATCATGGCATGTATAGTAGAGCTGGTTTCTATTACTGCGTCATATGAGATATCCGCACCAAACAGCCAGTACGCCTCTATAATTTCAAACAACTTGTTTACCATTGTGGCGCTATCGACCGTTATTTTGCGACCCATAGTCCAGTTTGGATGCTTTAGTACGTCGTTTATACTAGAGGCGTATATCTCTGAAAGCGGGGTATTCCTGAGCGCCCCACCGCTTGCGGTTATCGTCATTTTGCGGATTTTTTGAGCGCTGCGGTTTAGATACCAAAGCGCAAAGTGTTCGCTATCTACCGGGGTTATTTTGGATACGTCTATGAATTTTCCGGCTGCCACGAGAGACTCTTTATTCGCCAACGCCACATTTTTACCCAGCTCTATACACTCTAATGTCGAGCGCAACCCGGCAAAGCCTACTATGGCGTTTAGGGCTTTTTTGCTATTTGTTTTTGAGAGAGCCTCGGTTAGTCCCTCTTCGCCGTAAAAAATCTTCGTATCGCCGAGGTTGGCGCCTAAAACTCCGTCGTTTTTTTGGAGACAGGCGTATTTTGGGCGGAATTTCTCTATCTGTTTTTTTAGAAGTTCTACATTATTTTTGGCAGAGAGGAGCTCTACTTCTATGCCGCTTCTTTCGCATACATCAAGCGCATTTACGCCAATAGAGCCTGTGGAGCCGAGAATTATCAATAAAGACCTCTAAGAAGCACCACCATAGCAACAGCGCCGAATAGATGTCCGTCAAGCCTATCTAGCACGCCGCCGTGTCCCGGGAGGAAACTGCCGCTATCTTTTACATCCGCATGTCTTTTGAGAGAGGATTCAAAGAGATCCCCGAAAATCGACGATAGCGCTACACATAGAGATATAAAGAGCGCTTTCAAAAACGGCAAAAACGCCATCCCCATCATAGTACCCACTATACTTGCTACTAGTACGCCGCCAAGCACTCCTTCCAAAGTCTTATTCGGACTAGCAGGAGAGAACGGTACTTTGCCGACTGCCTTACCGGTAAAATATGCCGCCGTATCGGTCGTGGCCACTATGACGACAAGCCAAAAAAGAGCCGCCATGCCGTAATCTTTATACAAAGAGAGCATAAAAAGCATCGGAGCAGTAGGATACAAAAACACTATCAGGTTTTTTATTCCCTTTTCGCTCTCTACGCCTTCGACGAAGCCCACCCTGTTCTTGAACGCTAGATAAGAGCCGTACACCAAAAGGACGAAAAATACTAGATCTTCAGCATTCGTCATAAAATATGCCGCTATCCAAATAGCTATGGCCATCGGGTAAAGCGATAGTTTTTGGAGCTTAAAAAGCTTGCTAGCCTCTATAAAGCCCAAAAAATAAAAAACACCCATAAAAGCCCAGGTCAAAAAAAAGTTATCGATGAGCATTACCGCAGCTAGTATGCCTACTAGCGCCAATGCGGTAACATATCTTTCCCTGGATGCTTTCAAAAAACTAGGCGTTTCCAACAATTTTCCTTTAAACTTTCAAATCAAGTATGTGGTCAGATTTATAATGCGGCTCCTCGGCCTCTTCATCTTTATCTTTTTTTTCTCTTTTTTGCTGCTCATACTGTTCACTGTTTCTATTGCCCTCATTGTCGGCTTTTATATTTTGCGAACCGTCGGCTTTTGATACCGCTTCTATTTGCGGCTCTCTGTTTTTTTCGGCCTCCGCCGCCACGAAAGCCTGTAAATCAAACCTCTGAAAAACCGTCTGGTTTAGCTGAGATACTGCCGGAGTAGCCTGCTGGACGTATATCTGTCCGCCTACCGGTGAGACTGCTGCCATCCCTAATCCTTTTTTACGGTTAGCGTCTTATAGTTGACATAATTGACTTTCGCACCTTCGACCGGCGAGACGTCTCTGCGCCTCGCATAATCAACCAGATAAGAGCCAGCAACCTCTACCGACAGCTCAACGCACACCTTTGCGGCAAAAAGCAGCGCATCATCCGACACGGCTTGTCTATCGGTATGAAGTATCGCATGAGCCGAGGGCATATCTTTGATATGAAACCACAGATCGTTTGCTCTGGCGAATTTTAGCAATTTTTCGTTTCCTTTTCGATTTTTTCCGACCGAAATTTTGTATTCTTTGTAGAAAACTTCGAAAATATCGCCGCCATCCTCTTTTTTATCCTCTTTCTTGGGCTTTTGAGTAAAGAGCTTTACGACCTCTTCGTCTTTTGCGGAAAGGACTGCACTTCTTTGCGCCTTCAAAAAAGAGAGCTTCTCGCCTACTGACTCTTTCTCCTTGTATATCCCATCGGCTTTTTTGCGCAGTTTTTTAGCTTTTTGATAGAAAAAGTTTAGAATCTCTTTTTGGCTTTTTGCCTCCGGGAGCTCTATCGTAGTCTTGTTTCCATCAAAATCATCCAGTGTTACGCTTTTTTGGTATGAAGCGATTAGATGCGCATTTGCACAAAGCAAATCACCTATTTTCAAAGCTTCATCGGCTTTTTCGTTTAAATTAGAGGGCTCTTCAAAAGAGACGAGCAGCTCCTCTAGTTTCTCTATCTTTTTGTCTATCTGAGCTACTTTTTGCGCTTTTAGATTCTCTAACCTATTTTTTTGCTTTGACTCAAGCAGCTCTTCGAGATATGCGTCCACATCCCCAATATCTATATCCGAAAACTTAAAAGGCGGGGGCGGAGGCGGAGCGTATCTTTGTCCGATGCGAAGCTCTCTAGCCCCTACTTCATATCTGAGCGCCGAAAGCACGGTCTCTTTTTCATCGACAATCACAGCGTTTGCCGACTTGCCTGTCATCTCCAAGATAAGAGATGATTTTTGTTCTTTATATCCGAGCTTTACGGCCGAATATATGCGAATTATCTTATCGTCTGACATAAGCTCTATTTTGTCGATGTTTGAGCGTGTAAACTGCTTTGCTAGAGCTGCGTCGAAAGGAGCATGGTAGTTTTTTGGCGGGAAGCGCTCCTTTTTGAATACGAAGTTGTGTCCTCTAGTCAAGTCAAAGTAGTAGACTCCGTTTTTGTCAAACTCCACCTTTAGTACGCTATCTGCTACACGCACAGTGCGCAGGAGCTTCGTCTCGTTTTGAAGTTTGGTTACAAGGGCTTTTAATACGGCGTATTTCATACCGTAATTTTACCGATAAAAGCCAAAATCGGCTAAAATTGCGGCAAACGAGCTTATTTTGCAAGCCCTCGACGAAGCGAATGCTTCTGCAATGTGAGGGTCAAAATCTTTGATTTTGGGGCTACCCCGCATGAAGCCTTAATGAGCAAGCGAGGGATTTGCAAGATGAGTTTTAATTTGCAAAAGGTAAACATTATGGGACAAACGATAACTGAAAAAATTTTTTCTGATCACGCTGGCAAAGCGGTAAAAGCGGGCGAAATAGTGAGAGTAAAAGTCGATATGACGATAGGCAATGACATCACGACGCCACTATCCATCAGAGCATTTGAAGAATCAGGCGCTACAAAACTAGCAAATCCTGATGGCTTTTGCATAGTCATGGACCACTTCATCCCCGCAAAAGATATAGCGAGCGCCAATCAAGCTCGTATCAGCCGTGATTTTGCCGCAAAACACAATATGAAGCTATTTTTTGACGAAAAAGATATGGGTATCGAGCACGCACTTTTGCCAGAAAAAGGGCTAGTTGTGCCTGGTGACGTCATCATCGGCGCAGATAGCCACACTTGTACGCACGGGGCTTTGGGGGCTTTTTCTACCGGTATGGGAAGCACCGACCTAGCATTTACGATGATAACGGGTGAAAACTGGTTTAAAGTGCCTGAGACTATCAAAGTCGTATTCAAGGGCAAGCCAAAAGAGTATGTCACGGGCAAAGACCTAATCCTAGAAATCATCAGAATGATAGGGGTGGATGGCGCACTATACAAAGCGCTTGAGTTTACAGGCGACACGATACAGTATCTATCAATGGACGATAGATTTAGCCTTTGCAATATGGCAATAGAGGCGGGGGCAAAGAACGGAATAGTGGCGGTAGATGACATCACAAAAGCGTTTTTGGCCGATAAAACGCTAGCTCGTGAGCCAAAATATTTTTACTCCGACGAGGATGCCGAGTACTGTCAAGTGCTTGAGATAGATGTGGCGGCACTAGAGCCTGTGATAGCGTATCCATTCTTGCCATCAAACGGCAAGCCTCTAAGCCAAGCGGTAGCAGATAAAATCAAGATAGACCAAGCATTCATCGGCTCATGCACCAATGGTAGACTCTCAGACCTTGAAATGGCGGCAAAGATACTAAAGGGCAAAAAAGTAGCCCCGCATGTGAGGCTAATCATCACCCCTGCAACGCAAAAAATCGCTTTGCAAGCCTATAAACTAGGATATGTGGATATATTCGTAGAAGCGGGAGCGGTATTTAGCAACCCAACATGCGGCGCATGTCTAGGCGGGTATATGGGTATTCTGGGTGATGGTGAAAGAGCGATAGCTACGACAAATAGAAACTTTGTCGGCAGAA